>JAHEXM010000412.1 GCA_023252115.1 Micrococcales bacterium
TGCGCACACGGCAAGATGCACTGTTGAAGGAATTGATGGGGAAACAGTACTGGGGTCAGATGCTCGCTGTCTTTGCAGTGATCGTGGCCGCAACGGTTCCGTTACTCTTTTACCTTCTCGGCATGCGTCCGTCATTCTCTCCGTGGCAGCGAACGATGGCGGAAGCCCTCGGGAGCGCGCTCCCAAAAGACGCCGTCGTGATGACCGATCAACCCGCGGCGGTGAGTTGGTATGCAAACCGGCGTGCAATCTGGCTGTTGCAACGCGAGTCTGACTGGGAACTTCTCGAATCCATGGGCGCCGCGCCATCGGCGACGTTCATCACACCGGGGTTGAACCAGACACCGGAATCACAGGTCGGAGACTGGTGGTCGTGGGTAGCGGCGCCGCGTGGGATTTATCGAGGATTAGCCCCAACGGGACGCATGCCGGCAGGTTCGATCCTGCGGGTTCGGCTCCCCGAGCAATCTACGCGAGAGCTTGACCGGCTGGCAGCGGCAACCATCCGGAATCCGAATCCCGCGGAAGCTCATATCCGTTACGCTGCCGGGTTGTTGGCCCGTGACCACTTGCGGGAGGCACTGGAAGAGTTTCAACGGGCCAGTGCGTTGGAACCGGAGAATCTGGACGCTGTGCTGGGCGCTTGGCAAACGGTTTCACGGCTGCATGATCCCGGTGATGTGCTGGGAATGGCAGAACGCATTCTCCAAACAGCTCCGCGAGGCCCGGCAACACCCGCGCTTCTCCAAGATGTCTTGTGCATTCTCGCCCAGAAGCTGGCAGAGCGCCCGAACGATCCTTGGTTATTGCTGACCGCCGCCTCATGCGAGGCGCGCTTGGGACGTTTCGACGCTGTCCGCGCCAGTTGCCAGCAACTTGAGCAGCTTGCGCCCAAGGCGTTGCCGGCTGGGTTGCTGCTTGGCTCACTCTGCCTCCAACAACAACTGACCAACGAAGCCGCCGCTGTCATCGAACCGTTGGCCAGTGCTCAGCCGGACAACGTGGCCGTCCAGGAAACGTTGGGTCAAATCCGGAAGGCACAAGGCCGTTGGGAGGATGCGCTGCAATGTTTCCTCAATGCGCAACGGTTGCGCCCCAATCGCCTGCGGCCGTATCTGGAAGCCGGGTACATCTGTTTGCGATTGCACAACGACGCCGAGGCGGTGAGACATTTTGAAGACGGCCGTCAATTGGCGCCGCATTCGTTCTCCATCCTGACCGGGCTGGCGGAGGCACTGACCCTGCAGTGCAAACCGGAGAGAGCCGTATCAATTTATCAGCAGTTGGCAGATGACTATCCAACGGCGCCGACCGTGCTCAATAATCTCGCGCATCTGCTCACTGTGACCGGCCGAGACTGGGAACGGGCAATTCAGGTAGCCCGCCAAGCAGTCGAGTTGTCGCCCAAGAGCGCAGGCGTGCGCGACACTTTAGGTTGGGCTTATTACCGGTCGGGACGACCGGCCGAGGCGGTCGAGCAACTTCAAGAAGCGACGCGGTTGGAGCCCGGCCTCGGTCTCCTCCAGTATCATTTAGGCAAAGCCTTGCTGGCTGCCGGCCGTTCGAAGGAGGCGGGAGCGGCATTGCGGGTCGCGTTGAAGAGCGGGTTACCGGCAGAAGAAGAAGCCGATGCGAGATCAGTCCTGACAGAGCGCTGAACTCAAGCGGCGCCGACGGATGATCGGCCACGCCATCAACGCGCCACCAATCAGAAACATCGCAGAGGTCGCCGGTTCCGGAACAGCACTACCACCAATGTTCGGTTCCATGTCGCTGTACGGAGAAACTCTGGAATAAGTGTGAACGGCCGGATTGGCCGAATTGATATCGAAGTAGAAAAATGCGTTTGCCGGCCCCGTTGTCGCTATCTTGGATCCGGTCCCATTATAAATGAAGAACGAAAACACGTCCGGAGTGACCAACTCATCAACGCTGATGTTCGGATTGAGACTCACCGTAAACGAAAGCGAACTGCCCGGCATAAACGACTGCCGGAACGCGTTGAAGTTGGGATCAGAATCAGTCAGTATCACGGATGAGGACAGATCGCCGGAATTCGGACCCACTCCCCCGCCGCTAAATGTCGGTGTGCCAATGGCGACGGGAAGCGCGCCGTCGACATTGAAACCGGAGATAGTGACCGTGTTGTTGCCGTCGCCGAGGAACGACAAGTTACCATCGCTCAGTTGGAAATCAATCGCGAAGGGTGAACCGATCAACGGTGTTGTGTCCATGGTCACAGTGAACATGTACGCGTAGGAAACTTGGGCTGAAAGCATCGCAACAAGCAACGCTAGCATGCCGGTTAGTTTGATCTGACTGCTTCGCATTAAATATATCTCGCCTAAGGTCTTCCAACTGCGCCAGACAATATCACTGGCGTCTATTTATTCAATATTAAATCTTGGAAAAAAAGCGACGACAGGAGCAACGGAACCTGCCCCCCCCGACAACCGGGGCGATCTCGGCCGGTTTGCTGATCGTTTGGTCGGGACTGGTTATTAGCGTGGCCCTGGGCCGCTCACTACTCGCGGGATGTAGGTGCATTTCTGCGTGACTTCCAACGTGACCGTGGTTGAAGCTCCGGCAGCTAGGCTGGTACCCGGGAAGTTGGCGTATGGACTACCGGCCGGCGCTGCCAGAGTCGAAGTCGTGCCGCTCAAGTTCACCAGAGCGCCTGCGCTTAGCGAGTCTAACACAAACGAAGTCGTTCCGATGATAGTCGTCGTGCCAGCATTCTTAAGCGTTACGGTTTGGAAGTAATGCTGCGTCGCCGTGTCGTAAATGAATCCCCCACGGGTCACCGTGACGTTGATGGTCGCGTCCACTAGTAGCGCCGCCGGGTCGGAAGCTGCGGGTCGTCCATTAATATCTGTAATGATCACATCGTAGGAAGCGGCATCGGTAGTGGCAACGGTGGTGACGGCGTAGCTACTGTTCGTTGCCGATGTGATCGCTGCCCCATTCTTGCGCCACTGATACGACAACGGCGCATTGCCAGTCGCGGCGGCAACAAACGATGCGGCCTGTCCCAGCTTCTTGGACGTGCTCACAGGGTTGTTGGTAATCACCGGAGAGGGATTCACATATAACGTCGCCACGCTGGAGGTCGCGGGCGAACCACACGTGCCACTGACCACACAATCAAATGTCGCGCCGGAATCGTCACTCGCTACGCCGGTGAGTGTCAGCGTTGCGCTGCTCGCTCCGGAAACGGTGCCGCCATTGCTGAGGTTAATCCCGTTCTTGCGCCACTGGAAGCCCAAGCCTGCGCCGCTCGCCGTTACCGAGAACGTCGCCGTGTCTCCCACATATTTAGTCACGTCTGAAGGTGAAGAGATGATTACCGCCGGCGTATTGACTGTCAACGCCGCTACTGCTGAAACCGCCGACGGACTGCACGTGCCGCTGACGACGCAATCGTAATTACCGGCATCGCCGCTCGCCACCGAGGCGATCGTGAAACTGGCGCTGGTCGCGCCGCTGATATTCACGCCACCTTTGCGCCACTGATAGGTCAGGCCGGTCCCGTTGGCCGTTACCGAGAACACCACCGAGCCGCCCACACACCTCGTCGCACTCGACGGCTGACCGGTAATGACCGGCGAGGTGTTGACTGTTAACGTGGCCGTGCTGGAGATCACCGGCGCGCCACAACCAGTGCTGACCGCACAGGTGTAACCGCC
>JAHEXM010000016.1:0-951 GCA_023252115.1 Micrococcales bacterium
TTTACCACGCCGGATTGTACCCGGCACCGTCAAGCCATCATAAGTCTCCGATTGCCGATAATAGGCGATACGACGCTTCTCAAGAAATGTGACGTGCTGTGGCGCGAGTGACCGGCGCAGATATTCGGCATTGCGTTGGTTACCTTGGGAAACATCCACGCACCAGCGCTCCATCCGCAGTTCGTGATTGCCTTCTACTTCTTCGATCTTCGCCAATGGACAAGCCGCTTGGAGTTGGTCGAGAAAATCATTCGTGGCGGCAACATCATCCTCGTAACAGACCTCATCCATTTGCGCGACGTAACCCAGCGTATGACTCTGCATCATCCAGCCGCCGCATTCGAGCATGTCACCAAGGAGCACCACTTCGCGTACGTCCAAATCTTTTATATCAGCCAGCATCGCACCGACTGCCGCCGGTTCGCAATGGCTACCGTGCAGGTCGCCACAAATCAGCCGGGCAAACAGTTTTGGCTTGCGGCCACTGCTGGGGCGTTCGGGTATGACCAAGCGCCGGGTGGAACGGGCTTGCTCCAACTGTTCCACGGTCTCTTTCAACTGCGCCAACAGCCGTTTGTTCTCGCGCTCGACCCCTTGCAATTTACTACCGGCTTCGATCTGACTTGCCAATGCTTCCATGCGTTTGGTGTTAGCCATGTTATTCCTCGCCGTTGATGATGCGCCGGGCTTGGTCGTGGTAATCGGGATGCACCCAGATTAAGACCTTGCGCCGGTTTTCGTCCAGAGCTTCCATTTGCAGGTTCGCGTGGTCGGCACGAATGATGGCGAAGTCCACACTCGACAGAGACAGGGCATTTCGCACATCGCCATCCGTCATCCAGTTACGAGTTTTCAAGGTAGTCGAAATGAACTTTTCGGTACTCGTTTGCAGCTTGCCGATTCTGCGCTGTTGGATTTCCATCTTGCCGAAAGTAGTCCTTAGTCCTTCCA
>JAHEXM010000016.1:961-13309 GCA_023252115.1 Micrococcales bacterium
CCATGCCGCCTTTGATTGCGCTGACCGGGATAACAGATTTCAAGGCCGTTACAAACGGCTTCTTTCCCGCAAGCCGGTCTTGGAATGTAGTACGAGGCACACCGACTACGCGGGCGGCGGCGCGGACGCTTCCATGCTTCTTGACAAGGGATTGACAGTCTTGCTGGCTGAGGGACATGTAGACTTCCTTTCGGGTTGGTTGGATTTGAGGCGCGAGAATTTCAATTCAAGACGGGCATGTTCAATCGCTTTTAGGCCGTGATCGGTTTCGCCGGGCGCGAACTCCTCACACTGCACTAACAATTTCAAGGCGAGTTCCAGCAACTCGCATTTGGTCAGCCACGTTGCCCGGTGCACGGTCAAGGCGAGTGGACGGGCGGGAGTCATTTACCCACGCGAGAAAAGGGTGTGGATGAGTGCCGACACAACTTCCCGACTGCCGACGCCGAGCAGGAAAATCAGAAAGCCGCCCAAGCGCCAGATAATCTTGACGCGCCGCCGGTCGCCCATGCTGCCATCCAGCCCGTAGTAATGTCGTTTCATCGTCAAAATCCCCGGTTCGTTGGTTTCAGAATTGTCATGGAGCGCATGATATACCGCGTCAATTTTCTGTTCCGTGGTGAGGGTCATTGTCATAAGGATTCCATGTGCTACGGGTTGAGGGTTAGCTGCGGCGTTGGGCGCATCTGTTATTTGCACCGCAGAATCTTGTAGCGAATGAAATCCACGAGGTTCCACAGCCACGAGGTCTTGCGGGCGATTTTATCCACGGGGGCATTTGGGTCTTTGATTGGCATCAGAATGGCACCGTCAGGCCGATGGTGAGCGCGGGAGTGAAGTTGGCCAGCCGGCATTCGATTGCCGCAAACGCTTTGATCTTGGTCATGCGCGGCAAGATGGTGCTGACGACTGGCAAGCTGTCTCGTGCCGCCAAGACCGGGGCGGGCGTGTCAAACAGCGTGGCGGTCATGCCTACCCCCGTGTAGTGCTCATCCCACGCCGGGACGTAGCTGTAGGCCAAGCCAGCGGCCAGTTCCCACCGGGCCGATGCCTGCCATGTGTGCATCTTGCCAAACAGGGACAAGCTGGCAGCGTGGTCGAGGTTCTTTTCAAGGCGGACGGTGTACGTTCCGCCGATGTCCACCTTATCGCTAATGGCGGACATGATGCCCTTGAACAGGTTGGCGGACACTTCGGGACTGCTGACGGGCGCAGCGGCATTGGTGGCTACTTCCGCCGCACAGAGCGTCAAAGACGCGGTGGCCAGCCACATGGCGGCAATGGCGAGGCTTCGAGCGAGGCTTCTCATGGTTGTTTGGACTCCTTTTCGGGTTGAGCCGGTGGAGCCGGCGGTTTCTCTACCGGCATATCGAAGTACCGGCGCAACAATGATTGAGCAAAAAGCGCAAAGCCGACGACCAAGCCTTCGGACACTTGCTGCCAAGTGACCAGCGAGTAGAACGCCAGCCCGGAGTACGTCAAGACCACAATCAGGCAGATCAAACCTTCCACTCGTAATTTTCTCATACGGCCTTCCCCCGGCGGCTGGTGAAGGCGTGCCCGACCAGATAGACGGCCACGCTCCCCACAATGGAGCCGATGGCCAGAATCCACAGCGGGCGGTTGGCTTCGGCGTTATCGGAAGAAATGTCGATGCGCTTGACCATGACCACCGCAATCCGGTGCATATCCAGCTTGAGCGATCCGCACAGGTCTTTGATGGCAATGGCAACGACTTGGGCATTGGTCGATTCCCGCGCCGCCGATTCCAGCGCCGGGAGCGTGTTGGAGTAGAGCCGGGTTTCGGCAACGCGAAGCTCTTGCAGGGTCGGGTTGACCTCGCTCGCCAGCGTGACCTGTGCCTGCTGCGCTACCGCCCCGACTTGCTTCACGGAACGGCTCGCAGTCGCGCACGAAAGAGCGCAAAGTAATCCCGCAAGTAGGTAGTGCTTGGTCATGGCGCAGCATCCTCAAATTGAAACGCCTTGACCCAGCACGTCGAGGCTCCGATGGTGCCGATGTTCCGGCCGACAATGCCGACCGCTTGCGGAACGAAATTGATCGTGCGAGTCACTATGGGAGCAATGAAATCCGGCGGCGTCCGCGAAGCCCCGGGCTCGTAATAACATGTAAACGTATTGATGCCGTCCCAGCGGATACGCAACCAAAAATCAGTCGGCGCGGTGGCTTGGCTCGTCAACACCTTCGTATCCACGCTGGCCGCGTTCCCGGTAAAGGTTGTGTTCGTTGAGGTGGTGATCGTCGGCGTCGCGTTGCCGGTGAACCCAATGTCGTACCGGAGTTGGAACATGGCACTATTGCTGGCCGAACTCGCCGAGGCAATCAGTCCGATACTGACCCCGGCCGCCGCGCCGGGAGTGTTGACGGTAAACATTCGATGAATGGGTATCGAGGCTGTCCAAACGTGACCGGTCGAACTGGCCGGTATGTCATTGGGAGCGAGCAACGCCCGTGCGACATTATTATTTTCCGCGACGTTACCAATCACCAAAAAAGTATTGCTGGTGCCCCACGTCCACGTCCCGAAGTTGGCGGGCCGCCACGTGCGCGGGATTTTGGTTGTGAAATAGTCGGTCAACCCGGCGGTGTCGTTGGTCGGATGCGTCGCTCGTAACACAGGCAGACTTACCGGCAACGCGCCCCACACGTCATTGGAAACCATCACCGCGCCGGTCAGGGTGTCGATGAGGTTCGAGGAGACGAAGGAAAAGCCGCCGCTGCCCGCCAGTTGCGCCACGGCGGCGGGAGTCAAAGCGTTTGTGGTGAGCGAGCCGGGGTTCACGTCCGCCGAGAGCGTGCCGTTGATGTTTGTCAAATTGATGGTGGTCGTATTCGCCACGCCGTTCGAGATGGGGCCGGGGCTGCCGCCGCCAACGCCACCAAAGCCCAATGCGGCCACGGCGTTACTGAGCAAAGCTGAATTTTCAGGAACGGAAAACAAATTCGTGCTGCCACCACGGAGCGCACCCGTTGAGGCGTTGACAATCACGGTCTGCGCGGTATCCGTGCAGGAGAAGAACTGCGCCCAGCCGCACGGCCATTTCAATCTGCCGGGGCCGATATTCGCCAGATTCACCGAGTACGGCAGCGGCGTCGAGTTGGTGGCGTTGGCAGCGTCGATTGCGGCCTGCCCTTGGATTGCAGCTTCAGGAACGGTGGTGCCATTGTAGAACGTCCACCCTTCTGGGCCGTCGTTAGTTGGATCATAGGCAAGATTCCAAGGTGAACCATCCACGATACAAACATAAACTATTTCATAATTTGGTGTCCCCCACGCATCGACATGAGGGCCTTCAAACAGGATTGACCACGTTGAGCCATTGGTTTCGGCATCCGTCCTTGGCATCGTCGAAGAGATTGCCCCGCTGGTCTGGGCTGATAGGCGGTGTTGATTTGTCCCGCTGTCAGTCAGGCCGAGGTCGCCATAAGGGGAGAGCAAGTAAACGCCGTAGGTATAAGCGGAATCCGTAATTACATTTGTTGTGTGATAAGACGCTACGCCGGGAAATGCACCACCTGTAGGGCTGTTAGTATTTTTTACCGACCCGCCAATGGTCACACTGTTGTCGATGACAGCCAGCCCATTACTGAAAACATTTCGCGCCAAGAAGGTATTATTGCTAACCGAATAAACATCGCCGCCGGAGCCGCTGCCCCCGGTAACTGTCAGCGTTCCAAGGTTGCCAATCGTCGTGCCCGGCGTGAAGCTGAACCCGGTCCCCGCCAAGCTCGCGCCGACGTTGACCTTGCCGGTTGTGAGCACCGAAATCGCGCCCGCCAAAACATTATTGGTCGCCGTCCATGTCGCTATGTCGAGCAGGTTGTTGGTCAAGCCGGTGATGCTCGTCAGATAGCCATACGCCTCAATGACGGCCTGCACGTTCGACACCGCTATATCGTAGGTCACCTGCTGACCGTTGATGGTGAGCGTTGCCAAGCCGGTCGCCGCGAAGGTGTTGGTCGCAGCACCGGAGCCGCCAGAGGCCGGGAGGGCTTTAAGCTGCCAACGCGGTATGCCAACTGTACCGGCATTTGTCCAGTCTCCACCAGAAGGTACGCCCAAGATAGATGCCGTGATCCCAACATGCTCATTGGAAACGATGAGATAGTTTGGTGACTGCGCCGGCGCAGAGAACGCCAACAGAATAAAAAGAAGTGTGATCCTATTCCCCACGTTTTCCTTGTGCGGCAATAAACCAGATTCCCAGTTGTTTTACAAGGTTAATTTTACTTGCCACTTTGTCCTTGGTCATGCTATATTCCAGTTGTCGAAGGAAAACATGAAGCGCACTGACGAATCACAAACGATAACCGCCCGCCGATGGGTAAACGGAAGTGCGTGTTTCCTTCGACAAGAACTCCACTCGGTGCCTGTCGGCGGGCATTCCAATGAAGGAAACGTTCGACTATGAAATACACCCTCGTGATCGTTGTTCTGATTGCAGTCGGCCTCGGCTTGGAGTGCTTGAAGTTGAGGGCTGACATTCGAGACCATGAAGAGGCCGGATACCGGTTTGATCGGGTTGTTAGTGCGCTGGAAAGACGCTGATTCATGGTCGGTGTGGGAAGCTAAAATCCGAAATGATGATGACCGTTGGACTGAGCTTCCAGCCCTTCAGCGTTTCGTTCGTGGTGACGGCAATCAGGCCGTTGGTGTTGAGGAAGTCCGTGACGACGTGAATGTTCGTCTGGCCGGTCGAGTTCCAAGTGTTCGACGTGCCCCACAGCCCGACGTTGTGCGCTTCGTCGTAGAGCACCGGGGCTTCCGCTGCCCATTGCGGAGCGGCAGTCCACAGCAGATTCGTGACAGCCACGTTGAAGTTCGTCACACCGTTGTCTTGCCAACTGCCAAGATCGGAGTCCGCTTGCTCGAACTCGTCGGCCACGGTGTACACCGGCCACGTTGTCACCGTTGAAATGTAAGTGCTTTTCCCGTTGCCCCACGATGGCGCGGCATAGGCTGGGCAGGCGTTGGTGTTGGCAACCCATGTCTGCACAACCTGCGTCGCTGTGATGCTGATACTGACTTCAACCGGTTCGGAGTTGGTGAGCAGCCATCGTCCGGTCTCGCTGGGTGCCGGCGGCTTCACCCCTTGCGGGTACACTTGTATACCGGCGGCGTACAGCTTGGAAATGTCGGTGAAGATTCCCGCCGACGATTGTTGCTGCACGAGCAGGTCTTGCGACAGCGCGCTGGCCGCCGCCGGGTTGGTGCCGTAGTAGGTGCCGACAGCATCGGCTACGTCACTGGCGGTGTTTGTCCACGTCAATTTCGTGCAGTACAAAACATCGTTGGTGATACAACTGGCGTCAATGTTGATTGGTGAAAGTCCTCTCCAAAAGCGCAAAGTCAGCATCGGGTCATCCACGAATCCCGGAGAACCATCGAAAACCGGCCATTCCGTTCCGTCGGGGTGATACCAGATAAAATCATGCGGCGTTCCAAACTCACACCCCAACGAATTTGCGATTGCGGTTTTCGCCGCCGCCACGTCCGCGCAGGTGTTGATTGTATTCGTTGCCCAGTCGTTACAATAGCCATCTACCAGAAGCATCCAGCAGGTTCCATTGGAGCACACAACCGGTATCGGCTCGTATCCAGTGCAGGGGTTGCCACCGTCACACGGATTGCCGGTATCGAACCAAATCGGAGCCTGACAATGCAAACACGTCACCACATAACTTCCCGTCGCAATCCCGGTGACAAATCCGGTGCCATCGGTCGTGTACACATCCGTCCTGAAATACCCGCAACTCAGGTTGTTCGCCTTCGATGCCAGCGCGATACCGGACGGCGGGTTGCTGGTGTAGGCGTTCGTGAAACTATTCAACGAGTTCGCTGCCGCCAGAGAGTTTGACGCCACGCACGCGCCGGGCAGGAAGTACCCGAACAAGCTCACGTCCACCAAGTCGGCCACGTCGTCACTACCATACCGGTTCGCCATCGTGTTTGTGCTGGACTGCCAGAAGTTCGTGACGACCTGATACGGCTTCGTCAGCGAGTTCCAGCCTTTCTTCACTCCGTCCCATCCGTAGTCAGCTTCGTGCTTGCCAGTGGCGATGTCATAGTTGGTGAACACCGACGAACTGTTGGTGAGGTTGGCGGGATTCGTCAGTGTCACCGATAGCAGCGTCGTGTTTGCATTGGCGAGTGGCGGGTCAACCACGATGGCTGCGTTGGTCTGTCCAGAGAAGTCGTGCCGCAACACTTCCATTTTCATCGTCGCAGTGTTGGTGAAGTAACAGGTCGTCTCGACGTTGGTCAGCGTGTTTGTGATCCCGCCGGTAATGACGTTCGTGGTGAAGACGTTGGTGGAACAGTTGGCCGCAAAGACGAAGTTGCTCCGGTAGGCGTTCGTCGCCACGGTCTGCCAGTTGGTCAACGTCAGGACTTGCTTCGTCCATTCCATCGAATTGCTGTAAAGCTCGCTGTGATGATGGAGCGTGTTTGTCCAGTAAAACTCCATTGAGAACCGCAGCACGGGATCGCCGGCAATCGCCAACTGATTCGTGGCGATATGATTCAGGTTGGTCACGATGTTCGGAGTGCTTGGAGCGTACAGCGTCCCGTTGACAAGGAATCCGTTCGTCGCATACGCGCCCCACCACAGCCACTTGTCCTTGAACTCCCAAGTGTTCGTGACGACGTGCCCCAGCCCTTGTCCCCACGACGCGGGGTTGGTGCTGGGCGGCGTCGCGTAGACTTTGTATGGCGAAGATCGAAACCAACTGCTGAGTACGACTCGGTTACGGACGACGAATGTTACATTGGTTGTCTCATTTGTGACACCGATAAACCAGCCCTGTACGGCAGCGGAGTTGGTCAAATCCCGGTACTCGCAGTCATACGGCAGGTTCAACAGGTACAACGCCGTTTCTTCCACGGTTGGTACTTCGGGCGTCAACGGGTACGTCCAAGCATCGGTCTTCGGATTATTAGTAAGCACAATCGGCGGTGGCCATTTCGGAGGCTGGCGAGCGGTGAAGTTCGTGTACCAGCCCACGAGGTTCTTGCCCAAGTCCACGCGCTCGCAACTTCCATTTGCGTTGTATCCGATACAGTTCGTCACGTTCAACCTCCCGGCGAAGTCCCGGAACAGATGGTTGCTCTGAATCGTTGAGCACCACGTCCTGAACGTCCCGTTGCTGTCGGCCAGTTCTTTGACCGCGTAATTTCCGAACGCCGCCAGCAACCGGGCCTTGGCCGCAATCAACAGCGTTTGATTCAGGACATTGGCGTTGACATCGGCAAACGGGACGGTTGCATTCAGCACCGCCGCCCGTTCGCCCGCCGCGATCACGTCGTCATATACCCACGTCTGTTCAAGTCGCAGGCATTGCGTGGCTTCATTGGCATTGGTCGGGCTGAGATAGACCGAGCTTATCAGTTGCGGGAAGCTCGTCAGATAACAGTTGACCGACACGGAGTTCGACGGCCACGCCGAACACAACGCGGCCAGCGGAGGATTGCTCCAACTGGCAATCGTGCTACAGAGCATGAGCCGCGTCACAGTGCTGGTGGTAAACGTTGCCACGCTGCACGGCGGGGTATTCGAGTAGAACGTGTTGTTCGTTCCCAAGCACCAGTTCGTCCCGGTGTCACCGATGCAGAAGTTGCTGCTGATGGTCACGTCAAGGTGGGACGCCACATCGGAGAAGGCGTAGTTTGACGCGGTAACAGACGCACAGTAAATGCGGTTGGAGAAGACGTGCGTGGAAATGTAATTCGTGCCGTGATCGGTGTTCGTGACTGAGCGCGTCGTGACACAGAGGTTGGACAGCGTAATTCGCAAACTGGTGTTCGACGGCAGTGCCGGCAAATCCACTTTCACCCAAGTATCCGAGCGCGTGACGTAGGCATTCCAGACGCCGGACGTTGGACAAAACAGATTCGTGCTGGCGATGTTCCCGGAGTTCGTCAGGGACGGCGCGGCATTGGTGTACCGCGATGTGTTCGTGACCAAGCTCGCCGGCAGTCCGCCGTACTGCGCGGGCGGGTTGGTGTACGGCCACGCGCCGTTGTACCAGTTGTCGAACGCGACCAACGGCACGGACAACAGCGGCGCACCGATGACCAGCAGCGCCAGCCCTCTAAGGCACGTTAAGAATCGGCGGTAGCCCGGCGACCTCATAATACCTCTTGTTGGCCGGGAACGGTCGGGGAGCCGTCCCGTCCGGTTGACCGTCATCGAAGACCGCTGTTTCTTCCACGTCATCCACCACGAGCCATTTACCAAAGTCGCCAGTTTTCACTTCCCGTTTCCCGCTCTTGAAATCCACGATGCCGCGCCACCCACCCCTCTTAATCAGGAACGGCAACAATGACGGCGATGGCCAAGTTTGTTGAACTTGTTGCAGCGTGTTTAAGCCGCGTGTTTCAGACTCACGCAGAACACGATTTATTCTTTGACGTTCATGGGGATTGAGGATTGCCATTGGTTCAAGTGATCCAATCGCTCCAGTCTTTCGTCGGATACCGGGTAAACTGCTTCTTGGCATTCAACAGATCATCGAAAGAAGCGTTGGCCGGCAATCGAGTGCCATCTGAGTAGAGAAACACCGGAGCAGTAACCGGGAACTGAATCGGTAAGCCATCGCTGCCCTTCATAATATGGTCGGTCTCAGTCGCATCGTAGGCCGTATCCGTCGCCAGAATTTTATCGGCGGGATTATCGGTTGTCGGATCCGGGTTGCGTGGGGTAATCCAATGCTTGAAACCTTCATCGGCGATCTCAACCATTTTCAAGTTGTAACTTCCGGGTGGATATAAACCCTGCCTCTCGATAATCATGGTGATATCAAAGTAACTCGTGCCGGGGAAAGTGTCCGTGAACCGCGCATCATCAGCATTGATTTCATGGAGTAAGGCTGTTCCCGCCGTAACCGTGATGTCTCCGTTGACGGTTGCCAGAGTAAAATCGCTTTCATTGATTGAGTTCTGACAGAGTTGAGCGGCATCCGGGTCAAAGTCAATCGCCCGACGTGCCCGGCGAATAGTCATCAAAGGATTTTTAACTTCCATCATCAGCGGGTTAGCCGGACGGTCACCGGCGGAATTGACGACCGGTCGATATTGGCCTCCGTTGATGGCCGGATCGGTATTCCAATCCGAAATCATCGGAACTTGATAAACCTTCGATGACCGTTTCACCATGTCTTTCCTTGACCACGGCTGGATGTTTGACCCCGCGATTTGGTCAGAACCAAACTCTGCCCACACGACGTAGTTAATCCCGCTCGCATCTCCCGCTTCCGGGTCGGCTCCATTGTCCAAGACGTAGCCATTCGGGGTGACACTGTCTTGTGTGCCGCGTTGCGGTATATGGTCGCCAACGGAGGTATTCGTACAAGCTGTGACCCACCCACTGATCGGGTCGGCCTCGCTCAATGTCACCGAATAATACCGCCTATATCTGCGGTCGAAGTTATTCTTGCCAAGATTCCCGCTGGTGATCCCCAGCGCACGACTGGCTGTGACGGTAGCACTCACTCTGAAATCCCTTGCGCGAGGATTTGGCGAATGTCTCGCAGAGTTTGGAGGTGTTCGGTTTGTTGCTGCGCCATCTGTCGCAATACGTCAAGCGAGGCGTCTCTTTGCGAGGCCGCCGCCGCATCCTGATATTGCTTGGCAGTACCAGCTTCCGGCATATCAGCCAAGTGCCGGTCGCCTTGTTCGGCGAGTGCCGCCCAACTAGATCGGGCGCGTTGCTGTTCGCTGAACATCAGTGTTGCCCGTAACTCTAACCTCTCCGTTAGCCTCCGCGTTTCACTCGTGCCCCGCGCCGTAAATTCGCCCTCGGTTTCATCAGATCGTTTCCCGCCATTCTTCGATTCCCAACGATCAAATAATTCATCGGCAAAGTTGATGTTGCCGCCGATGCGTTCAACCTTAAGCCGTTCCTTGCGATCAATACCCGGCTGTTTAGCTTCTTCTTCAGCTTCTATGTCCAATGCGCCGGTTGAGCCCGGTAGAAGTTGCTTCTCGAACATCCGACTTAAAGACCGGAAGCGTGGATTAAGATTCTTGTCGCCTTGCAGCTTGCGGTACAAGTCCTGAATTTCGAGAGCACCGGAAGTCAGCCAACTCTTGCCGAAATCGTCACTACCCGCCGGCATGACAGCGGCTTGCGCTTCCGCGATGTCCTTTGGTGTGGCATTCTTCATCCATCTCGGATTCGCCAAGTCTGCCGCTGCTAATTTTGGGCGCAATTCTTCAGCGGCCTTCAGCGCGGCAGCATCCGTGCCCTTGAGCATGGTCTGGTATTCTTTGATCTTGACGTTGAGCGCCTCTTTGATTTTCTCGGCAGTCATTCCCAGCGTATGTTTGTCCACGAACATTCCCGCCCGCATCAGCCAGTCGGTATCGTTTCCGGTAAATTCTGTATAGGTCTTCGCCAACTCGGACGCTGACATTGTTTCGATGGACTTGCCCAACTCCTCCAATCGAGTCGCCTCCGCAGTGGCGAATTTCGACGCCAGTTTCCGGTGCGATTCAATATCTTCTTGACCTCTCGATACCCCTACGCTGTAGGGCGTGTAAGAGCGGCCTTCATCTTCGGCGCGTCGGGATATGGTTCGGGATTGACGCTCGTAAGTCGATCCGAGGTACTCAACAATATCGGCAGTTTTCCTCAGACCGGTATTCGTGACCTCAATCCAGCCCATGCCCACGGCAAAGTTCTTGAAGAACCCCGCCGCCGAATGACCCGCCGCGTCCAACTCTCGCGCACCCATGCCGCCTATGCCTTCCATTTCCTTCAGCAGTAAATGCGTTGCGCCACCGGCCAAACCGAGCGCCCCGACCATCGGCCCAAACTTCATCGCCAGTCCGCCCACGGTCGTCCCCATCCGGTCGGCAAAATGTTCAAGATATTGGTAGGTGTTTACTACTTGACCAACTTCCCCACCGCGAATGCCGACTGCCGAACCAAGCATTCGCTCCATCCGCTGTTCATTGCGGAAAGACATTGCGCCAACCGGTTGCGACGGATTGACGAGGTTAGGTTCGTTGAAGCCGATGCCCAGCACCCGCGCCGCCTGTTCACGCGAACGGATCGTGTTCATTACTGACCGCATCGCTGCCGTGTCATTCTGAGTGCCAAGATCGGCCAACCTCTGCTTTAGCTGGTCGGTGTCCCGGTTCCACGCGGAAGCGACTTGACTGAAATCGGCGCGAGCTTGGACGACTAACGGTATGCGTATTTCGTTCACGGTTTAGCCATGCCTTTTATGGCGACAAGCAATTCACAAAGACGATCCGCCGCCCTGTCTCGGTTTCGTTGTTCTTCCATTTGCTGCATTTGTTCCCACACAATCCAGCCGTGAAGGTCTTCCGAACTCATTTGATCTAACAGCTTGTTTACGTCGTGGATTCCTCTGCCGAGACAGAGTTTTCGGATGATGGACTCGCAGGAGTTTCCGGTATATTCGTATTTTCTTGGCTGGCGCTCAACTTGGCCGCGCCCAATCCACGCTCCGTAAAAAAACGGTTACGCTCAGCGTCTTCCTCCTGATTCGTTGTGAACAGGAAGTTGACACGCCGCGCTGCCCGGTCGAACTCCACCAGAAACGCTACGCCAAACTTTTCGACCAGTGCCTTGACTTCCTCATCCGATGCCGAGATTGGCGTCCCGTCCTGTTCGCAGGCACAACGCTTCCACAACTCAATGAGCTTGTCTTCGTACTTCCGCCCCTTGCCATCGTTGTGTTCGTACACCCACCACTCGCGGATATTCCGCGCATTCTTCCATCGCTTGACGTTTACATTCTCGCCATTCAGCGACGTTAAAACAAACGGGACCGGCTCAAACGCCGGGGCTGAAGCCAGCCGTTCCTTTACGCTCATCGCGCACGTCCTTTCTGCCCGCGCATCGCGCAGGCGTTAATCGACCTATTATTAGTTCGGAGTCAAGACTGCCGGGCTTCCATCTGCATTGTTGCCAAGCTGGATACTAATGACCTTCACGTTTCCATCGACAGAGTTCGCTTGCAGATTCGGGCCGGTCACGCCCACAACCTTGCCGAGTGCGGTCGAGGTTGACCCCGCCGGATTGGTCAGAGTGGCCGTGGTTAGAGCGGTGCCCGCCGTTGCCACAACGCAAGCCATCGCTCCCGGAATCTGTATCCGAACTAACTGAATCTTGTCCGTGTTGCCGAACAAGGCAGTGGCGTACTTCAGCCCCTGCTTGATGCCATACCAGATGCCCTGATCTCCCAAGTCAATGTTGCCGGGGTCATCCACGGCGCTGCCGCCATTGACGCCCGCGTGTGTGAATGTAAATCCTGCACCTGATTGCCATGCCATATTGCTAACTCTCCTTTGATGCT
>JAHEXM010000264.1 GCA_023252115.1 Micrococcales bacterium
GAACCACCGAGCAGAACCGACTGTGATTCAAGGCCTTGGGACCCAGCAAGTCCCACTGTTGTCGCGCCCGAGAGCAACCGTCCAGGTGCTTGGCCAAGTGGGTATGGCCTTTCAGAGTCGTGATAAAAGGTCGGGAACAATTCTGCTGTGCTTGGCCGCAGTGCTCCAGCAACTTTCACGAGTGCCAGACGGGTCAGCAGGAACAACGCGATCGACGGAAGCGCAAACCAGATTCCCGGGATACCGAGGATCACTTTGTCAAGAAACCAGCGTTCGACAACGTCGACGAGAAGCCCCACGGCAATTCCGGTCACCGCACCGATGATGAGCGGAACAGTCAGAACAACGACCCAACTGGGCTTGAGTTGTTCCTCGCTGGCAGAAGCCATGTCGCGAGCGTGTCAGACCATCAGTGTGGGTCTCTTGCTGACGGGAAGTGTCCGCCCTAGTAGCAACCATTGATCGTTGCAACCAAGGCATCGACCGCCCGACGAGTCTGTAAGGGGCTGAAACGGGCCTCCGGGCGATTGTTGTCGATGATCGAGAATGCTTTCAGTCGTCCGTCGGTGCCGACAGTTAGGCCGGATAACGCCACGACATCGTGCAATGTTCCGGTCTTCGCACTCACCTTGCCTGCCGCACATCGGGACGGCGCGGTCGTATAGCGGCCGGTGCTGGCGCTCAAGGTTCCAGATCGCCCGGCAAGCGGGAGCGAACCGCCGTAGTAGATCGAGTTCAACTTCGGGTACGCCGAGTCGGCAATGCGACTCATCAATGCTGCAAGAGTCCTCGGTGTTACGCGATCGTTGCGCCCGACTCCACTACCGCTCGTCAAATTCAAATCGTTGGTTGGCACACCAAGTTCGCCGAGTGTTTCCATGGCAGCTAGGCGACCGCCACGCCACGTCGTGTTGAAGCCTCGGGCGGCAGCCACTTCATAAAAGAGGTTTTCGGCGATGTTGTTTTCGCTGACTTGCAGCATGTAGTTGACTTGGTCGCGAAGGGTCGCGCCGGTGCTCTGGGTTACCAGTGGGGCACTCGGTTCGGCGGTGATCTTGCCGCGAAGGCCCGTGGTCACTCCGTAGGCGCGAAGTCGAGAAACAAAATATGTCGCGGCGTCGTGCGATGGGTCTGAAACGTAACGGCCAAGTCGCCCAAGTGCGGTAACTGGTCGTACTACGCCGGGCGAATAGCCCCTGGGCCAACCGGTGCGTGGGCCAGGCGGAAAGAAAAGTGAATCGTCATAGAGGACACGAAATGGCAGCCCCGGGGCTGGTGTCAATGCGGGATCTGTCGGGATCGCCGCAGCCACAGCCTTAGCCATGGTGTCGAGTTGGGTATCGGACAACGTCGCGTCCCCACTGCCAACGAGTGCGACTGCACCTTGCCCAACCAACTTGACCTTGGTGGTGTGCGTCGCGTCAGGTCCGAGAATCGTCAATGCGTCCACGGCGGTAATGACTTTCATATTGGACGCAGGCAGCAGGGGCCGATTTGGACGCCGATCAAAAATGACGCCACCGGTGGCGGCGTCAGTTACGCGAATCGAAAAGTTGGCCCCAAGCTTGGGTCGGACCCTGGGGATGCGTGCGGTCAGCTTGCTGACGATTCGGCTTTCGGCTTCTGATCGCGGCACCACGCGCGTAGTAACTTGCGTCGTTTGACCGCTTCCGATCTGGCCGGGTGAAGTCGAGCGTGAACCGACCGCACGTTGCTGTTCTGGGTCGGCTGAAGTTCCGAATGCGGGCACCGTCATAGTGCAGGAAACGACCGCGGTTGCGCATAGAACTACGGTTACTCGCCCACTTGTGCGAGTTGTAGGTCTATGCATGAGCTTTACGCTAACCCGGACCGTCGCAAAGGCACAGCGTTTCGGAGTTTCGGGCGCGTTTCCACCGGAATCCGGACGGAATTAACCATTGCGCAGGGCCGGATTCGGGCAGTCGCGATATTTGGGTGATTCTGGGACCTGTGGGCCGCGCTTGCTGGCACTCTCGGTGCACAATCGGAGAGTGAAGGTGCAAACACGGGCAGGGGGCCGCTTTTGGGTGGCTCTCCTAGCTGGGTTGATTTGCGCAAGTACTAGCTTTGTAGGCAGTTCCGTGTCGCCAGCGTATGCCGATCCGGAAGATCCTCCGGCTCACCAGGACCCACCGCCTGCTGATCCAGACCCGCCGCTTTCCACGACTGTAAGCGCCTGGCTTGGCGCGTGGACCATCAGCAATTTGTCGGGCGGCACGGGCGTGCTGACAGCCAACAAGAACGCCGCTCTGCTGAATGAGGTCGACCTGTTTTGGAATCATTTGAGCGCTTCCGGCAGTGGAGTTGCCGTGACCTCAGAGGTGGCCACGGCAACGCGTGTTGATTCTGCATTGACTTTGATGCACGGCAATGGCTACAAGATCATGATGACGGTGACTGATGGAAGTGGGTACCGACACCTTGCACGAGCAATTCGTCGACCCGTACTTCGGCAAAACACGATCAACAAGCTTGTCGCGATGGGATCAGATTCGCGCGTTGACGGTATTGATCTCGACTTGGAGGGATTCGCGTTTAATGACGGGCGCGGAAGCTGGCCATCCACTCGCGCAGCTTGGATTCCATTCATCCATCAGCTTTCCGACGCGCTGCATGCCCAAGGCAAACTGCTCTCTGTCACGGTGCCGCCGGTGAACAGCTGGAAGCAGAATTCGTCGAGTGGCTACTGGGTGTACGCGGCAAATGTGATCGCCCCGTTTGTCGACCGCGTCAAATTCATGATGTACGACTATTCCTTTGTACGCCCAGGACCCATTGCGCCGATCGGATGGGTGCGCAGCCGAACCGCTTTATATAAGACCGCAATTCCGGCATCCAAATTACAGATCGGCGTGCCCGGCTATGGCAGAGATTGGGTTGCCCGGTGGCCGCGCGGAAAGAAGCGCGGACAGATGAAGATCGTTGGCAAGTGCCCGGTCAACAAAGCCGTGTCCACGTCAATGAGCACCGTGTCGACTAGCGGAATTGATACCTACCTTGCCGGACTCGGCCTGACCAGAGCCAACCTGGTGCGGGACAGGTACGGGGAGCTTAGGTTGAACTATTTCTTGACCTACACCGGGTTGCGCAACCACAAGAATTTGCGACAAACCACGTGCCAAGTTTTCCATGAAGCTCACTTGTCTGATAGCGCATCGATCATCCAGCGGGCGAGGTTCGCCAAGAACACTGGCATCAACGGAATATCGCTGTGGCATCTGACGGGTATCGATCAGGACACCTACGATCAGCTTGCCGCGCTGTAGGCACACCGCGCCCGCGGTCCGGTTCTAATTGTCCGGGGTCAGGCATTGTGCCGGAAGGTCGAACCATCGCAAGTGTTCAAAGTCGGTTCGCACCAATCCTGCAGCAACAAGGTCGCTTTCGGTGGGGGTCGTTAGCGCGGCGTCTTGCGAATCGACAATCGCGCGGGCAGCGGCCATGTATTCGGCAAGCACGCTTTGCGGGGCGCGCTCCTGACTGTGGTGGTACGTGAGTTGACCGTTCGTGTCGTAGGACAAATCAGACAATCTCATCGGTGGCTCGATCGGTCCGTTGCGGTGAATCCAACGGCCGGTGGTTGGCTCGAAACGGTAGTCGGGCAGCAGGCGCCATCCGTCGTCGGCAATCAGAATGACCGCCTCGGTGATGTA
>JAHEXM010000265.1 GCA_023252115.1 Micrococcales bacterium
TCCTGGGCGGTCTTCTCATCTCGGTGGTGGCTTCGTGTTGCATCGTGTTTTTTATCGTCCGGCCTTTGGTGATGCGTCGAATCAGAACCGGAGCGACGGGACTGTCAAAGGAACTGCATGGTCGGGAGCCGTTACTTTCGGCGCCCGCCTCGTGCAACGGCACATCCGATGATCGAAGCGCAGCACTTAAGGGTCTCGGGGCTTTGGCCCTGACCGAATACGCACTGGTTTTCGTCTCGGGGTCGACCAGTACCTCGCTGATCATCCCTCGCGAAAACATCAATCACGTGGACGTGACCGCAGACTTACGCGCCGAGTCCAAGGTTGGACGGCGCGCCAAACCCACTCTGAGCATTCGATGGGCCGTTCCCAGTCGGGACGAAGTAGAGGTGTCGTTCACCATCGATGATCCGGGAACGTGGGCCCAGTCGTTGTCGATGTCGGTGGGGTCGTCGGGATGACGGGCGGCGTTTACACCAAGACATCCAAGACCCAAGGGTCTTCGTCAATGGTGATTCACGCAAGTGCCAAGGAGTTGTGGCCGCTTATTAGTGACCCGACACAAATGGGGAAATTCTCGCCAGAGAACGCCGGTGCGTTTTGGCGAGATGGTGCGACCAAACCCGCAGTGGGAGTTCGATTCCGCGGTATCAATCGTCGTGGTCCAGCAATGTGGTTTACCGAATCGGTCATTCGTACTTGCAAAATCAACAGCGAATTCAGTTTCGACGTGTCTTTTCCTGTCGTGATGCCCGACATCGCCAAATGGACTTGGACGCTGGAACCTGCAAATTCCGATCCCGACGCGACCAAGGTCACCGTCTCATGGAAGCTGCCCAAGCCGATCGGTAAGACGCGGCGCCTCTTTTGGAACACCATGGGTGTGGGGGATCGCGAAAAGGACCTCGCCAAAGGCACTTCAAAGACCCTTCGGGAACTCGCGGCCTACGTCGAAGGCGCGCACAAGTAACTAAACTCAGGAACCGCCTGTGTGGGTGTGGGTTGGTGGTTTAGGCGGTGTGACAACCGGCGGTGGAACGTACACATGTATTGGTGGCGCCGCGTGAGTTGGCGCCGGCACAACATAGTGAGTAGACGGCGGGTTGTGCGCGGGTGTCGATTTCGGTGAAGGTGTAGTTACCGTCGAATGCTTAGTTGGGGATGAACTCACCGATGGCTTAGGCGATGGTGATCGGGCAGTTCCGGCCGGCGATTGCACGGTTGGCGACTGGCTTGGATCCGCGTAAAGCGGAGTTGCGCTCGTGTCTGTTGGGTCCGGAACTTCGGTTGTCACGGAATTGGCCGAGGCCGAACTGGGCGTAGTCGTTGCGGCAATTCCGATGGCAATCGCACATGTCGCCGCCACAGACGTCGTGGCGGTAAACACTGTCAATCGGTTTACCCGACGCAGTGTTTTGTCGCGGTGCCGCGCCGAAAACTGCCGCTTCATTTGACCTTCAAAGCAAGTTTTGGACAAGCGCTCGCTGCACGCTTGGCGTGTGTGGCGATAGCGCGCGGAACTTCGACGGCAGTCCGATCCGAGGCTCCCGTGCCCAAGATGGGGAAACCCCACTCGTCTAGCGCAATAAGTTCAGGAACCAACTCGTGGCAGACACCATTGCCCGCGCATACCGTGGGATCAACTGTCATTTTCACGTCGCGCTCCTGTTGCAATGTCCGCGTAGATGCATTCCGACATCAGCTGCAAAAACAGTCAGTGCCGAAGCGGCCAGTCGTACGACCCCATCGGGATGACGACACGCTCCACGACCCGGAATCACCCCGAGTCGGCTATGCAACCGATCGATCAAATGAGGGTCCGCTTGCCCAGCGGCCAGCAACTCAAAGTCCGTCGCGATGGCACTTAAACCAAATCGGCACGGGCCGCACTGGCCAGCACTTTCGGCAGCCATCCAGGTCACGATTTGAGAAGTCTCGAGCAAGCCACACGCACTGGCCGGTATTGCGACCAAGACACCGGCACCCACCACGCCGCCTGCCGATGCGACCAGTTCCGGACTCCACCTGGCGTCGGCGAATGAAGCTGAAGCGAAAGCGCCCCCATACCCGCCAGTCAAGAACGCTTGAACGCGGCTGCTTGCCCCACCTGCACGCGAAACAATCTCGCTGACCGTCGTGCCGGTATCAACCTCGACGACGCCGGGAGCCTGAACGGCTCCGCCTACGGTCACCAGTGTTGTGCCAGGCGCATCACGTGTTCCTGCAGCCCTGAACCAATCCGCACCGTGGCGAGAGATCAGCGCCATGTGCGCCAGGGTTTCGACATTCTGGACCAGAGATGGCCGACCAAAGCTGCCTTGTTCGAAAGGTCTTTTTCCCCACGCTGGTATTGCGACTTGGCCCATCACTCCCTGCACAAGGGCGCTCTCTTGGCTTGCGACATATCTCGGCGGCAAAACGACCAGCTCAACTGGCACGGGGTCGACTCCGGCATTTCGCCGCTCGCTGATTGCGGTTGCGACCGTCCGATAAACCGGACTGCCTTCGTGGATGGCTAGATAGGTCGCCGTGGCGCCGACGGTGGCGGCCGCAAGTGCGATTCCGTCAAGGACTAAATGCGGTGACCGCTGCAGTAGTACTGCATCTTTGTGACTTCTCGGCTCACCCTCCATCCCATTTGCGACCACGACAGGTGCCTTGCGTCGGGCAGCAGCGGATTCTGCAACCGCCCTCATCTTGGTGCCCGCGGCGAACCATCCACCGCCTCGACCGCGTAGTCCGGAATCCTCAATCGGCGCGATGAAGTGTCCAACGTGACCGCGTCGCGCGGTCGGGTATCGAGTTACCGGACCATGAAGCACTTCATGCGAACGTAACGACGAGCCTGAACCGGCCAGCAGCAATCGATGCTTGCCTGGCGCACGGATTTCGCTGGCGTATTGCGGAGAGGTCATACGGTCACCCGCGCGGGAACGGTGACTCGAGCAAGTGCCGTGATCGCGACAACGACAACGCCACCCAAAGCAACGATGTAAGTCAGCATTCGGTCGGTTCCCACGCCGAGCGCATGGATAGTTGCAAGACCCCACGCACCGTAGGCCAACAAATGAATTGCTCGCCAACTACGGATGCCGATTCGTCCACGCAAGTAACTGGTCACCATCACGGCAATCAGCAAGTCGACTGCAAGGGCAGAAAGCCCTAGCCACAGCGTCTTATAGGGCGAGGCAAATGGCACGACCACATCCAGCCAGCCAACAGGCACGTACCCATCGAGAACCGTCGTCGCAATATGAATGAAGAGGAAGACGATGCTTAGGAGCGAGAGCCGTCGGTGCAGTGAATTGGTGACGAGGCGCGGCCAAAGCGATGAGCCCCAACCGCCGGAAGTGGCTATCCCCAGCACCGTAACCAGCGTGAGCAGGATGAGCGCGACTAAGCCGGTTGATCGAGTGGCCAGCCACATAACGCTCATGTCAGGATCCGCCCGACCGACTGTGGCTGCTTCCGCCCGACGAACCACCGCTGGACGAGCCGCCCGGCGAATATTGGTAGTACTTCTGGGTCGAACTCGAGCCGGAGCTCGAAGACTCATCGCTATCGCTGGATTTCTGGTGCTTCTTCTCAACTGTCTTTGGTGCGCTCGCCTTACTCTCCACCGATGAATCGCTCGCGAGAGCAGACGTCACCGCAGTCGAGAAGCCTAGAAAA
>JAHEXM010000266.1 GCA_023252115.1 Micrococcales bacterium
ACACCTGGTAACTCGTCGCACCCGACACCGCAGACCACGACACCGTCACACCCGACGCAGTCACACCCGAGGAAGCCAAACCAGTCGGAGCAGCCGGGGCATTCGGCAATGTAGTAACGGCTAGAGCACTTGATGCCGCCGACGTACCGCCAGTGTTAGTTGCAGCAACCGTGAATGAGTACGTGGTGCCAGCCGTCAAACCAGTTGCCGAAAAGGTCGCCGTCGAGGTCGTACCGACAGCCACACCATCGCGCAATACTGAGTATCCGGTCGCACCCGAGGAAGGCGCCCAGGTGATGGTTGCATCGGTGGCAGTAACGCCTGACGATGCCAGTCCGGTGGGTGCTGCTGGCGCATTTGGCAACGTAGTAACAACCAACACCGCTGAGGCACCCGACGTGCCACCGGAGTTAACCGCCTTGACCGTGTACGAGTAGGCAGTGGCTGCCGCTAGACCTGAATCATTGACTGATGTTGCCGTGGGGCTCGCGATCAAAGTCGATCCACGGAAGACCTGGTAGCTAGTCGCACCTGAGGCAGCCGACCAGCTGACTGTCGCTCCTGTTGCATAGACGCCGGATGACACCAATCCGGTTGGCGCTGCCGGAACATTCGGCAGAGTGGTTACTGCCAACGCAGCCGAAGCAGCCGATGAACCACCAGCGTTGACGGCTTTAACGGTGTAGGAGTACGAAGTCGCCGCCGTCAACCCGGAATCGGTTGCAGAGGTGGTGGTCGGGCTCGCAACCAGCGTGGCGCCGCGGTACAGCTGGTAGCTGGTGGCTCCGGTAACCGCTGACCAGCTAACCGTTGCACCGGTCGCTGACACCGCGCTCGACGCCAAGCCGGTCGGGGTGCTTGGTGCGACAACGGCTGATTTTGTCGACACCGACAGGCCAGCTGATTTGGCGGAGAAGATCGAGTTGTTCGTCGTCGTCGCGACCACTTGCAAGTAGTAGGCAGTAGCTGGCGTGAGCCCCGACAACACAACCGAAGTCGCTGACGTCCAAGTGAGGTATCCACCATTGTTGTAGACGCTGTAGCCGTTGGCACCTGATGACGCGTTCCACTTGAGCGAGATCGAGTTGGTTGTTTGGGCGGTTGAAGCCAAGCCTGTCGGCGCTGCGGGCGTGGTGACTTTCGCAGTGGCGCGAGAGTTCTCTTGAAGTTGAGCTGCAGCGGCGGCTTGTGCAGCCAGCGCCGCTGCAGCAGCTCGTTTGGCTGCGGCTTGACGCTTCGCAGCCTTCTTCTGAGCCTTAGTCAACTTCTTTGGCGCCTTCGCCGATCGCGGAGCGATCGCTGCACTCGTTGGCGCGTTGACTGATGAACTTGCCTGTGATGGAGCTGCAACAGCGGCACCGGCATTGAACCCGGTTACCGCAACAACGGTTGCCGCAGCAGTCGCCCCTGCAAGGAGCATGACTGAACGACCGAACTTACTCTTTTCTGGCTGCACACAGAATTAATCGGAGTTTGAATCTGCGCGTCTGTAGCAATCTGTGATTGTTGAGCCAATCGGGCTGCAAATCATGAGGGCAAGTGGCCCATTCGGCCCAGCAACAGCCGGTTGCTGGCGCTCCCCCAGTCGGCCTAGCGCTGCCAACCAGACACAGCCCAGCCAGCGTTGTGCGCGTCCGGCGGGGCAATCTTGGGCCGCAATTAGCAGCCGTGCATGATGAAGCCCATGAACCAGCCCGTTATCGCCAGACGATCGATTGCTGTCGCGGCCGCCGTAGCAATTGCCGGCTCAACCTTGGTCGGATTCGGCACTAGCGCGCAGGCCGAGGCACCAGCAAAGACTGCACTTCTGGCACATGGGGCAGTTAAGGCAAATCCAGCCTGGACTCTGGCTTTTCACGACGACTTCTCGGGCATCTCGTTGGACGGAACTCACTGGGGAAAGTACTCCGGCCAAGCTGGCGGCAACGGCGCGGGACATTGGAGTCGGTCCAACATCTTGGTCGGAAATGGCATGCTTACGCTGCGTTCCAGGAAGGCGGGCCGACGCATCATCAGCGCAGGAGTCAGCCTGCACACGGTTGCCCCCAAGTACGGCAAGTGGAACGTGCGGATGCGGATGGATCACGCAAAGAACATCAAGTTCGCCATGTTGCTGTGGCCACGTGACAATCACTGGCCGCCGGAAGTTGACTTTGCCGAGAACGACGGTGCTAGCCGTGCTCGCGTCAATACCTGGCTGCACTACGGCAACAAGAACCAGCAGATCGGCAAGACCCTGGGGCTAATAAACACCGCGCGGTGGCACGACTTTGGTATCCAATGGCGCCCCGGTCTTATTCAGTACTTGGTGGACGGCCGCGTCGTCGCGAGCGTGCGCAAATACATTCCACGCAAGCGAATGTGGATGGCTATTCAGACTGAAGGATTGGATCGGGCACGCCCCAGTACCCCGCCAATTACCGACTTGCAGATCTACAGCGTGACAGTTTGGCGCTGGACGGGCTAAAGGCGGCCCTAGGGCTTGACGACTTTTCGCGACTCAATCACTTGATCGATGATGCCGTAATCCTTGGCATCGGCAGCCGTCAAAATCTTGTCTCGCTCGATGTCCTTTTGGATCTCGGCGACCTTGCGTCCGGTGTGTTCAGAAATAATCCCTTCCATCTCTGAACGCATCCGCAGAACTTCGTTCGCCTGAATCTCGATGTCCGATCCCTGGCCGCCACCTTCGCTGTAAGGCTGGTGAATCAAGATGCGCGCGTGCGGCAACGCATGACGCTTGCCTTTCTGACCAGCAGCCAACAGCACAGCGGCAGCTGATGCTGCTTGACCAAGACAAACCGTTTGAATCTCGGGCTTGACGAACTGCATCGTGTCGTAAATCGCAGTCATCGCTGTGTAAGAGCCACCGGGAGAGTTGATGTAGATCGAGATGTCGCGATCTGGATCCATCGATTCGAGACACAACAGCTGAGCCATCACGTCGTCGGCAGAAGCATCGTCGATCTGTACGCCCAGGAAGATAATGCGTTCTTCGAACAGCTTCGTGTACGGATTATGGACGCGCTCGCCGTTAGCTGAGCGCTCGCGGAATTCAGGAAGGATGTAGCGCGCTGATGGCGACAAGTTTGTGCTCATGCTGTGCCTCCCTTGCCAGCAACGTCACTAGCGTTTCGGACTACATGGTCGATGAATCCATATTCCAGGGCCTCGTCGGCGGTGAACCAGCGATCGCGGTCTGAGTCTTGTTCGATCTGGGAAAGCTTCTGTCCGGTGTGCTCAGCAATGAGCTCAGCCATTTGCTTCTTGATATGCAGCATTTGCTCAGCTTGAATCTTGATGTCTGACGCTGTGCCACCAAATCCACCCGAAGGCTGATGCATCATGATGCGTGCGTGTGGCAGCGCATAACGTTTGCCCTTTTGCCCGGCGCTGAGCAGGAACTGCCCCATCGAAGCGGCAAGACCCATGGCGACCGTGGCGACATCGTTACTGATGTATTGCATGGTGTCGTAGATCGCCATGCCCGCGGTGATGGAGCCGCCGGGTGAGTTGATGTAAAGGTAGATGTCCTTGTCGGGGTCATCGGCCGCGAGCAAGAGCATCTGCGCGCAGATGAGGTTGGCCATCGAATCTTCGACCTGGGACCCAAGGAAGATGATTCGTTCGTCGAGCAGTCGCTTATAGACCGAGTCGTCGTGGCCC
>JAHEXM010000267.1 GCA_023252115.1 Micrococcales bacterium
ACCGCGTGCGCTGACCCTTGTTCTTATTCGGGGCCGCGCCGCCTTCTTCGTAGTGCAGTTCGATGCCGGTGCGGGCCGCGAGCTTCTCGACCGCCTCAGCAAAAGTCAGGTGATCCGTCTTTCGCACAAAATCGATCACATCACCACCCTCTTGGCAGCCGAAGCAATGCCAAAATCCCTTAGCCGGAGTCACGTGAAATGAGGGTGACCGTTCTTCATGAAATGGGCACAGACCCTTGAGCGACCCTCCGCCAGCATTCTTGAGGGTCACGACTTCGCGGACCACCTCGTCAATGCGGGCGCGCTCGCGAACCGCAACTACGTCGGTGTCTTTGATCCGCGGCACAGGTCGATAGTAGGCATGGAGCAAGATGTCCGGATGACATCATCCCCATCTCTTGACGTCGAGTCGGTCCGGGATGACACCCCGGCTTGCCGAACCCAGGCCTACCTTGACGGGGCCGGGGCCGCACTTTCGCCGACGGTCGTGACTGATGCGGTCATTAAGCACCTACGCCGCGAGCAAGAAGTTGGCGGATACGTGGCGCAATTCGAGGCCGAGGACCGCATCAATGGGGCGTTGGCATCCGTCGGTCGCATGGTTGGCGTTAAAGGGTCCGCCATTGCGCTGCAAACCAGTGCAACTGCCGCTTGGATTCGAGGTTTTCAATCGATCCCACTTGAAGCTGGTGATCGACTCTTGATCACCACTGCTGAATACGCCAGCAATGTGCTCCCGATGCTGCAACAGGTGCGCCGCCGGGGAGTCGTGGTGGAGGTCATCCCCGACGGACCGGACGGGACAGCGTCGCCGCACGCGCTTGCCGACATGCTTGATGACACCGTCAAAGTTGTCGCGATTACTCACGCGCCGAGCCAGAACGGGTTGTTGGTGGACGCCGAGGGGATCGGTCAGGTTCTTCGAAACGCCAATAGCCAAGCCTGGTATCTGCTTGACGCCTGCCAATCAACCGGTCAAATACCGATCGATATGACAACCATCGGCTGTGACTTCCTCGCTGCTACTGGT
Organism: Micrococcales bacterium; assembly: GCA_023252115.1. Taxonomy (GTDB): domain Bacteria; phylum Actinomycetota; class Actinomycetes; order S36-B12; family UBA10799; genus JAHEXM01. The sequence goes on from JAHEXM010000267.1 coordinate 1,031, forward strand.
CGCAAATGGATACGCGGCCCTCGAGGTACAGGATTCTTGGCATTGTCGGACCGCGCACTTGCCGAACTGGAACCGGTCCCGCCTGACATGTACGGGTCAACATGGCACGGCGCATTGGAGTACAGCAGCAATCGCGATGCATCCCGTTTTCAGTCTTTTGAAATGTCATATGCCGGGGTCCTGGGACTAGGTGCAGCCTGCGATTACGCGCTAAATATCGGTCTGCAACCAATCCGCGAGCGAATCAACTCCTTGGCATTGCATCTGCGCAATGAATTGGCCGAGATCCAGGGAGTGCGAGTGCTTGACCGGGGCACGCAACAGTCCGGCATTGTTGTGTTCGCCTGTCCCGGAAGTGATCCGGTTGCCAAAGCCTGGGACCTGCAACGCAGCGGCATCACATTGACTGGCGTCACGGCCGCCACGAATCCTGCTGAGCATCAGGGATACGCAGCGCAATGCGTTCTGCGCGCCTCGCCCCATATCTACAACACTGAAGACGATCTCCACCGTCTCGTGACCGCACTACGCAACTGACTTTTCCGAATCTGATCGACAATATCGGTCGGCAGCGTCAATGCGTCGACCCACCGAAGTGCGCATGCACCAAGCGTGATGGTCAAAGCCAGGCCGAGCAATACATACGAATTACCGATCACGACCTGCCACCATGCATGTCGGTATTCAACTTCGTGATTGTGCGGAACAAACCAGATGAAACCAATCGAAATGCATGCCGCAGTAACACTGGCAACGCCAAAAAGTATTTTGGACCGCATCAGCCATGCAAGGCGAAATGCGACAAGGATGATCGGCAGCACAAGAATCCAATGCGGACTCCACGACACGGGTGACACGAGCAACATTGCGCCAATCGCAACCGCATCTGCTGCACGGGGCAACTGCCTCCAGATGCGTCGGCAGACCCACATTGAGGCAACCGTAAGGACCACGGCGGCAACTAACCAAGGGACTGACGACGAGCTGTACCCGCCAAGTGTGCGAATCAATACACCATGAATCGATTGATTGCTGATGTATTCAATTCCACCGATACGTTGCGAGTCCCAGAAGTAGCCGTCCCAATAACTTGCCGAGATCTGTGGCAAAGCCATCAGCCCGATGGCTGTCACCAGACCGAACGTGATGGTGGCAACGATGGCAGCCTTGAATCTTCTCGTCACCAGTAAATACATGATCAGAAAAAGCGGTATGAGTTTCACTCCCGCTGCTAATCCGATCAGAACACCCTGGGGCAATCTGCCTGTCATTCGATTCAAGTCGAGAACAATGACAAGCGCCAGCAGTGCATTGATTTGACCAGCAAGAGTTCCCACGCGAGTCGGATCGCATCCCAAAGCCAGAGCGATCGTGACAGCCACCGCAACTCGTGCGTACTTCGGTGTCGGCTGCAAATACCGCCGCACGCAGATGATCGCGAATGCCACAACTGAAGCGATGCACCCGATGGTCCAGATCAATTGACTCGGAACTACCGGCAACAAGGCGAACGGCGTCAATAGGACTGCAGCTGCGGGCGGATAGGTGAAAGGTAGTCCCGATGGAGCAAAGCGAAGCGAATACAGATCCGTATTGCGCCAGGCCGACAGGGCGCCGTCGCGATATACGCCAAGATCCACTTCGTAGATCCACGTCGAGCAAATGAGGTATAGCAATATGAAGCCGAGCGCCACCGCAGCTGACAGAATCACTACCAGTGCGGCTGGTCTTGAGCGCAGACCCACGACGACTCGCAGGGTTGCCATTGGGTATTCCTAACAGGCGCGGCCTGCTAGTTGCTTCACCGACACAGGGAGCGGTGCCAGCGCAGCACAGATCGATCCGTCAGCGAGGCGACTTGATCGATGACGATCCGCAATCGTGCGGCATCATCGGCCGCTTGCGACCAGATTGAGCTGAAGACCGGATCCAGGCGCGCTGGGCTTGCCTCGACAAGGGCGCCAACGAGGTCAGTCAGAATTCGGCGCTGATCAAGGTGAACTTCGGCCGCATCGGTTCGCTGAAAAACGTACAGATTGGCAAGCGCCTTGAGAACGGCCACCTCATGCCGCTGTTCATCGGGAACAATGAGGTCGGCGTGGTAGCGATTGAGTCGACTGTCACCAAACTCCAATCGAGTCGCTTCCAATGCGCTGACCACAAACCGACCAACCAATTGACTGGTCAGGTTTTTCAGACCCGCATGTGCCCGAAGTGATCCATCGAAGCTCGCGGGCCAGTACGACAGCGCGGTCAGCCGATCGAGAGCGGCCTCAAGCTCCCCCGACTCAACTCCCTGGGCGTAATGGTCCTGAGCTAGGGCAATCACCTCAGCACGTTCGGAAGGATCATCAATCACACTGATCTTGAGGTGGCCACTGTGGACTCCGTCTTCGACATCGTGCACGGAATAGGCAACGTCATCGGACCAATCCATTACCTGCGACTCGAATGACTGTCGCCCGGCGACAGATCCCTCGCGAACCCAATCGAATATCTGCTGGTCGTCTGCGTATGCGTTGAATTTCCGTTCAATGCCTTGACGAAGCCACGGGTACTTGATCGAGCTATCGAGAGACGCGCGAGACAAGTTCAGTCCTACCGAGTTCCCGCGAGCATCAAAC
>JAHEXM010000268.1 GCA_023252115.1 Micrococcales bacterium
TCCGCGGGATGAGGCGTACCTGTTCTTGCGGCTTGGTCGATCACTTGAGCGCATCGATATGACGGCGCGTTTGCTTGCGGTACGCCACGACATGTTGTGGCCCGAGAGTGGACCGGCGACGGTGTTGCGTTCAGCCGACGGATTGCATGCTTTCCTTCGTGGGCGCCATCCACTAAGTGGCGACCGCGCACGTGCTTTCCTCGTGCTTGATCCGACGTTTCCTCGTTCGATGCTCGGTTGCGCAATCACTGCCGAGCAGGCAGTTCGCGAACTCGAAGCGGTCGGATCTGTGGCCTCTAGCGGTGGAATCTTGCGAACTGTTGGTTTGTTGCGCAGCGAGTTGGAGTTTGCTGCAACCGAACCTTATCCAATGGTGGTTGATCGTCTTGCCGACTACGGTCATGCAAGTGCAACCGAGGCTGGAACTGAAGTGTCCACTGCGTTTTTCCGGCAAACCGGCACCGTCGTGTGGAGCACCTGATGAGTTGGCGCATGAAAGTTCTGCACAAGACGGAACTCGAATACACGACCGCTGTGTCGGTGTCGTTTAACGAAGCGCGGATGAGTCCGGCTGATGGAAACGGGCAGCTACTGATTACCCACGACCTTAAGGTCACCCCTGCTGCGCGTATTCAGTCCTATACGGACTACTGGGGAACGGTGGTTGAGGCATTCGATGTACATGAGCCGCACACCAAACTCGAAGTGATCTCACGCAACATAGTTGATACGCCAGCAGCCAAAGAACGTACCGAGGGCATGGACTGGGAGCTCTTGAGTAGCCCCGAAGTCCGTGACACGTGGTGTGAGTTCTTGCGTCCATCGCAATATGTCGATGATGCTCGCTACGACGAGGTTCGGATCGACTTAGTGAACCAGCTGCGTAGTGCGGCATCGCCGCACGAGGCGATCGATGGTGCAGTTGCAGCCGTTCGCGAACGCATCCTGTACTCGCCCGGCACTACCTCGGTCTCGACTACTGCCCGTGAGGCATGGGAAGAGCGCGCTGGGGTGTGTCAGGACTTTGCCCACACCACTTTGTCGCTGTTGAGGGCAGTTGGGATTCCCGGACGCTACGTCAGCGGGTACCTGTATCCGAACGAAGGCGAGATCGGGCAGACAGTCACTGGTGAAAGTCATGCGTGGTTTGAAGCATGGGACGGAGCTTGGTGGGCGTACGACCCGACCAACGGGCTAGATGTCGGCGAAGGCCACGTTGTGGTTGCACGAGGTCGCGACTACGCAGATGTCAGTCCGCTGAAAGGCGTGTATGCGGGCGGGCAGCCGCAAGAACCCGAGGTCGAGGTTTCACTTACGCGACTTGAGAGGTAGCTGGTGTCGTCGCCCACTCGTCGCTGTTCTAGTCGTTTCTAATCGTTGGAATGCAGATCGGCATTGAGTCCGCCCCAATCGCCAGTGCGCGGAGTCGCTTCGATGGCGCCAGTAACAGAGTTTCGGCGGAACAACAGGTTTTTGGCACCCGAGAGTTCTGAGCCTTTGGCGACTTTGCCATCAGGCAGGGTGATTTTGGATCCCGCAGTGACGTAACAACCGGCCTCGACGACGCTGCCGTCGCCCAGCGAGATTCCGATGCCAGCGTTCGCGCCGACAAGGCAGCCCTTTCCAATTGAAATGACCTCACTGCCTCCGCCGGACAGCGTCCCCATGATGGATGCGCCGCCACCAATGTCTGAGCCGTCGCCTACTACGACCCCAGCCGAAATTCGCCCTTCCACCATTGAAGCGCCAAGTGTTCCGGCATTGAAATTGCAGAAGCCCTCATGCATCACCGTGGTGCCTTCGGCAAGGTGCGCTCCGAGTCGCACGCGGTCACCATCAGCGATGCGGACACCGGATGGAACGACGTAGTCGAGCATCCGCGGGAACTTGTCGACTCCCAACACCACGATCTGTTGACCGCGGCCGCGAGCGCGCACCCGTGCTTGGGCAACCCCGTCGATCGGAATCGGGCCCATGTCAGTCCAGGCCACGTTCGGCAGGATCCCGAAAAGGCCATCGAGGTTGACGGTGTGCGGTTTGACGAGTCGGTGCGACAGCAGGTGCAGGCGCAGGTATGCGTCGGCCGGATCAGCCGGTGGAGCCGACAAGTCCGCAATCTGGGTGACGACGGTCTCGATGCGGACCCCACGAATCGGGTCGGTATCGATCGCATTTCCGAGCCCCTCGACGTCATCCGGTTCGGTGGTGAGCGCGGGACTGGGGAACCAGGCGTCCAGGAACTGGTCTCCGGCGTAGGTGGCTCGGCCCATTCCGGACGCCGGGGATGTCAGAAGTGTCGGGGTGCGCTCGGCGGAATTTGTTGGGCTCACCCGGCTACGGTACTGATGTGGGTACCCGACGACTCGATCCGGCTGCAGACGTGGTGGCGCTTGCGGCCGCTTTGGTCGATATTCCAAGTGAATCTCTGCACGAAGCAGAAATCGCGGACGCGGTCGAATCGTTCCTGTCAGATGTCGAGCATCTCGATGTTCGTCGGCATGGGAACACCATTGCTGCCTCGACCAACCTTGGTCGCGAACAGCGCGTTGTCCTTGCCGGCCACCTCGACACCGTGCCAGCACACGACAACCTTCCGCATCGCTTGGATGCCACGAAACTTGCGGGACTCGGTGCCTGCGATATGAAGGGCGGCGTCGCTATAGCTCTGCGTCTGGCTCGAGTAATTGCCGAACCGGCTCACGATGTCACCTACTTCTTCTACGAGGGTGAAGAAGTAGCCAGCAAGTTCAATGGTTTACGCCTGATTGGTGAGTCAAACCCGGATTGGCTTGCCTGCGATTTCGCAATCTTGATGGAACCCTCCAATGCCGGTGTTGAAGCAGGGTGTCAAGGAACTCTTCGGGTTGAGGTTCGCACGAAAGGTGCTCGCGCGCACAGTGCTCGCTCATGGAAGGGATCGAATGCGATTCACCACGCGACCGAAATTCTGTCCCGGCTACAGGCTTACGAACCAAAGACCGTCACGGTTGACGGGCTGGACTATCGAGAAGGCATGAATGCTGTCGCCATTTCGGGTGGTATCGCCGGCAATGTGATTCCCGACGAATGCGTCGTCACCGTGAATCATCGGTTTGCGCCTTCAACATCGGCCGATGAAGCGTTGACCCACGTGCAGGAATTGTTTGATGGATTTGACGTCACTGTCATTGACTCTGTGGCCGGCGCATTGCCGTCGCTCGACAACGAAGCAGTTAAGTCATTTGTTCAATCCGTTGGCGCGTCGGTTCAACCCAAGTTCGGCTGGACCGATGTTGCTCGCTTCGCGGCGCTCGGCATCCCGGCGGTGAACTACGGACCAGGAGATCCCGCGCTAGCGCATAGCAAGGATGAATTCGTTCCACTGGTCGAGTTACTAGATTGCGAGCGGCACCTGACGAGATGGCTCACCGGGATCTGAGTCGCCTACTGCTTGACGCCTTCGACGTCGATTTCAATTTTGATTTTGTCGCCGACCATGACGCCGCCAGCCTCGATCGCACTATTCCAGGTCAATCCGAAGTCCTTGCGACTGATTTCAGTTGATCCTTCGAAGCCGATCCGCGTTCCGCCAAATGCATCCGGGCTTACCCCGAGCAGCGTCACATCGAGTTCGATTGGTCGCGTGGTTCCACGAACGGTGAGATCGCCACCGAG
>JAHEXM010000269.1 GCA_023252115.1 Micrococcales bacterium
TCGTATTACGACTACTACCAACCCGAGGCGTATATCCCGCAGACCGATACCTATATCGAGAAGGACTCGTCAATCAACGACGAAGTCGAGCGGTTGCGGCACAGCGCCACCAACAGTCTGTTGACTCGCCGCGACTGCATTGTGGTCGCCAGCGTCAGTGCGATTTATGGGCTTGGTACTCCCCAGGAATATGTCGAACGCATGGTTCGGATCCGGGTCGGCGAAGAATACGATCGCGATTCGATTTTGCGAAAGCTCGTACAGATCCAATACTCGCGCAACGACTTGGCATTCACACGCGGAACTTTTCGGGTTCGCGGTGACACTCTCGAAGTGTTTCCGGTGTATGAACAGCATCCCGTTCGAGTCGAATTTTTCGGTGATCAAGTTGAGCGCCTGATGACGCTTCATCCGGTTACCGGAGAGATCCTGACCGAGGATGAAGAGCTCTATGTTTTTCCCGCGTCGCACTATGTGGCCGGTCCCGAGCGGATGGCGAACGCGATAACCGGCATCGAAATTGAGCTAGGCGAGCGGCTCAACGAACTCAAAAAATCAAACAGCTTGCTCGAAGCCCAACGCTTGCAAATGCGAACCGAGTACGACATCGAAATGATGCAACAAGTCGGTTTCTGTTCCGGTATTGAGAACTACTCGCGACACATCGATGGACGCGCGAAAGGCTCACCACCGAATTGCTTGCTCGACTATTTTCCCGAGGACTTCTTGCTTGTCATCGATGAATCACATGTGACCGTGCCGCAAATCGGTGGCATGTACGAGGGCGATATGTCGCGTAAACGGATGCTGGTCGAACACGGCTTTCGGCTCCCGAGTGCCATGGATAACCGCCCCTTGCGGTGGGAGGAGTTCGTCGAGCGAATCGGACAGACCATCTATCTGTCGGCGACTCCGGGTCCCTACGAACTGGGCCTGGTCAAGAACAACGTGGTCGAGCAGGTCATTCGACCGACCGGCTTGCTCGATCCAGAGGTCATCGTTAAGCCGACCAAGGGTCAAATCGATGATTTGCTAGCCGAGGTACGTGCCCGTGCGGACCGCAATGAACGGTCCTTGGTCACCACGTTGACCAAGAAGATGGCCGAGGACTTGACGGATTACCTGCTGGAACACGGAATCAGGGCTCGCTACTTGCACAGTGAAGTTGACACGTTGCGCCGCGTTGAATTGCTGCGCGAGCTGCGGATGGGCGAGTACGACGTCTTGGTTGGCATCAACTTGCTCCGCGAAGGCCTTGATCTTCCCGAGGTGAGTTTGGTGGCAATTCTGGATGCGGATAAAGAAGGGTTCCTTCGGTCCGGAACAAGCTTGGTTCAGACCATCGGTCGCGCGGCGCGAAATGTTTCGGGGCAAGTTCACATGTACGCCGATTCGATAACTAAGTCGATGCAATATGCGATCGACGAGACGAATCGTCGGCGAGCCAAGCAGATCGCCTACAACCTTGAAGCCGGCGTCGACCCGCAACCGTTGCGCAAGAAGATCGCCGATATCACTGACTTGATTGCCCGCGAGGATGCCGACACCGAGGAACTGCTTGGCGGGAGCGGGCGGTCGCAATCTCGTGGCCGAGCGCCAGGTCCCGATATGCGTTCGCGCGGCAAATCAAGCGGATTGCCGGCGGATGATGCCGGGGTTCCGGCCCGTGACCTTGCAGACCTAATTTCCCGACTGTCTGAGCAAATGCACACAGCCGCAGCCGAACTTCAGTTCGAACTTGCGGCTCGGTACCGAGATGAAATCTCTGAACTCAAGAAGGAACTTCGCCAAATGCGCGAAGCAGGTCTTTCGTGAGTGTTCCGATCTGGTTGTGGTTTGTCACGGTTGGCATTTTCGTTGGCCTGATTGTTGCCGACTTCTACCTCGTTGATGCTGGACATCACGCGTTTGGTGTCAAGCAAGCCGCACGTTGGGTGACGTTCTACATTGCTCTGGCCGTTGCCTTTGGTGCATTTGTTGCGCTGTATTGGGCGCCGTCATACGCGGGGGAGTTCTTTGCGGGTTACATCACCGAGTATTCGCTGAGTGTCGACAACTTGTTTGTCTTTGTGGTGTTGATGTCGAGTTTCTTGGTTCCGCAAGAACTCCAGCACCGGGTACTGCTCATTGGCGTCTTGATCGCACTGGTTCTGCGAACGGTGCTCATCCTTCTTGGAGCAGCGGCTGTCAGCAAATTCATTGCGACTTTCTTCGTATTTGGTCTGTTCTTGCTGTGGACCGCCTGGAAGGTTTGGACGTCGGGCGACAAAGAGCCCGATCCCGACGGTAACGCGATCGTGCGATTTGCCGAGCGACGTTTGCCGTCGACCCGTCACTACCACGGCCACCAGTTGACGGTTGTTGTTCATGGCAAACGTTTGATCACCCCGATGGCTTTAGTGATTCTGGCCATTGGCACGACTGATTTGATTTTCGCGCTCGACTCGATTCCTGCGGTCCTGGGATTGACTCATCAGCCGTACTTGATTGTCTCGATCAACTTTTTGGCTTTGATGGGTTTGCGCCAACTGTATTTCCTGCTGCATGGCTTACTGGATCGCCTGATCTACCTGAACAAAGGGCTGGGCATCATTCTTGGTTTTGTTGCGATCAAGCTGATTCTCGAAGCACTCGGCGGAACCACGCACTGGCATGTGCCAGAGATCAGCACTGCCTTTTCGCTGATATTCATCGTGGTCGTATTGGCGGTCACCGCCTTGGTTTCGTGGATCGCAGTAAGCCGAAACCCGGAGCTGGCGAAACTCAGTGGATCCGCTGAAGCTGATCGCGACGCGGCAGCCGAAGCTGGTCTCGGCTTGTCGCATCTGCGTGATGACGAAGACGATGCTGATGAACCTGGCGCAGCGGTTTGACCGGAGTTGGGGGGTCGGTGTTGATCCGCAACGCTGATCGGCAGAATGAGCGCGTGCAGACACTTGAATTACCGGCGGGGAATGGCCGAGTGGTCCCAGGGGCCGTCATCGCGATCGCAATGTGCTTGGCAGTTGGTGTCTTGGTTGCCGTGGGAATCGGCATGAGCTCGGTACCGGAATCAGTAGTTGGAACAGCACCTCAACCCGCCGCTTCAGGCCACTAGCCGATGAAGCAAAGCCGAAAGACCATATTGATCACCGGTTGCTCGACCGGAATTGGCCGGGCAACTGCGCAACGTTTGGCTGGCTCAGGGCACAAGGTTTACGCGAGCGCGCGCAAACTCGAGGCGATTGCCGACCTCAAGAAATCCGGCTGCCATCTGCTCGCCCTCGACGTCAACAACGAACAGTCAATGAGCGACGCCGTTGCAGCCGTTGAGGCGGCTGAAGGTGCGGTTGATGTTCTGGTCAACAATGCCGGATACAGCCAGTCCGGGGCCCTAGAAGACATTCCGATTGACTCGGTCAGGCGCCAGTTCGAGACAAACGTGTTCGGCCTGCTGCGAATGGCGCAGCTGGTTTTGCCAGCGATGCGGGAGCAGCGTTCCGGCCGCATCGTGAATATCGGCTCCATGGGCGGTCGACTGACGTTTCCCGGCGGTGGGGTTTATCACGCAACAAAATACGCGGTAGAAGCTCTGTCGGATGCGCTGCGCTTTGAGGTCAAGAATTTCGGGGTCGCAGTGGTTCTGATTGAGCCGGGGCTCATCAAGAG
>JAHEXM010000270.1:0-382 GCA_023252115.1 Micrococcales bacterium
TGCTGTTCCAAGGATGACGCTGACCAAACCCAGCGTCAGAACCATCTCGATCAGGAAGGCCGACAGATTCGTCGTTGTTGCGGCGGGGTAGGTGGAGCCGTATGACGAAGACACACCGACGACTGCTTGCAAGAACGCGGCCGCAACTACCGCACCGACGAATTGCGCAACTATGTACAGCGGGACTCGCCGCCAGGGAAAGTCACCACGTAACGAAAACGCCAGCGTGACCCCCGGGTTGAAATGAGCGCCGGACACCTTGCCCATAAACATGATCATTGCCATCACCATGATGCCCGGGGCAACCACAGCTGCGACTCGGCCAATGGTTCCCGGGAAAGCTTGACCAACCATCGTTGCGCCGGCTGCGACCAGAACCAAG
>JAHEXM010000270.1:392-3631 GCA_023252115.1 Micrococcales bacterium
CTTCAGAAGCCAGTCGCCGCCACTCTTGCCGCGGGTCAGCAAAATCCGACAGCCGTTGAGCGGTTTCCTTCTCGAGAGCGTCAAGCAACGATCCGGGAAGGGGGCCAGTGTTGGCGGCGTCATTGGTGGCCATAACGTCCGATCCGTTCGGTGATCGCGTAGCTACTTGCGATCGGGTTTGAGCGTGCACTTAGTGACCATGTCGCCTCACACTGTTCCATCTGGCCGCGCAAATGGTCTACGCCGTCTCTCCATATGTTGGCGTGCCGACCCTTTCGTAGCTGAGCTGGAGCGCCCCCGGTGGGGGTGGTGAAGCCTCGGTCAAATGCAGCGCGGCGAACAGCCCCATCACCAAACACGGGTTGTTCTGACCAGCACCGACGTCAGCCCGTTAGCCTTCCGTTCTCCCAGTACACGGTGCCAGTCCTGGTTCCGATGATTTGGACTTTGCCATCGTCAGTGACCTGTAGCCTCAATGGCGCACGCTCCGTTGCCCTTGCTGCTTGGGTTCTCGAGGTCCACTCCGTCCCCTTCCGCCAGTCGCGGATCACCAGTTGGCCATCGTCGCGCATAAGTGCCCGCTCGGCATCCAGCACGACACCTGAGTGCCAGGTAGGTTTGCCATCTTTGTAAAGGACTAGATTTCGATCATGCTGGAAATTGAGGCTGTGCTTGCCGTTCGCCGACGAGAGTTTTTCACCAGGCTTCAGCGCACTGCCTTCGGGTAGGCGCGGGTTGGCGTCTGTCGGTGGGAATTGCTTGATCCGAATTTCCCAACACTCGTAATCATCGTGATTCCCTGAGTAGTTCCAAGTGATCCGCATGTCGCCGACCTTTGCCTGGTAAACGCCAGAGTGGCGCTCCCTTGCGTAGTCGTATGTTTCGGTTTTCCCGGCATCGAACCTTGCGGCGACGACGTCCGAGGTGCCAAACACCCGGTTGTGGGCGCCGAACCAGTAGCCGGCCCCTAGATATGCTGCCGCGTCTCGGTTGTCTTTCAACCATGCCCAGGTTTCGCCCTCGTCCGTCAAACCGGAAGCGGGGCCGCCCCCCTGGCCAAACTCAGGCGCCCGGTACTGGTTGTATCCCTGAATGCAAAACTTGTTTGATCCTCGGGGCAGAAGTGTTGACGCTTGGTCGGCACCGGCATGTGGATTCGCGTAGGCATCTGGACTGGTTGCAATCCGGATGGGCTGATCGGTGTCGTTGTGAAAGGTCATTCTTGACCCGTCTAAGCCGTTGGCCGTCTCGGGAGGCCCAACCGCTGCGGCGGGTGACGTCGTGCCAGCCAAACCAACACCAGTCAAGAAGGTGGCAGCAACAAGAGCACACCCGATTTTTTTCAGTCCGTTCATCTTCTTCTCCGCCTTCCGTCCCGTGATGGGTTGAGTAACTTCGGAGGCTGAATACCCGCGTCAGACTGCGCAATAACAAACGGGCCTTGATGAACCGGTTTCGCAGTTGATTGCCTGCGAATGAACCCGAATCGCCTAGAGCTCTCGGGAGGCGCCCCATTGGCGAGTTTGTGCCAAATGATCCTGTGTAGATTGCCAACATGACGACACAACCCGGGTACTCGACACCGCGCGAAATGCCACGTACCGAATGCCTCGATGTATTGCCTAGCGTGCCACTTGGCCGGATGGCTGGCGTAGTAGACGGTGAGCCATTCGTGCTCCCCGTGAATTTCGCACTCTTTGAGGGCGACATCCTGATTCGAACAAATGCCGGTACCAAACTTCATGCCGCAATTACCGGCTCTGTTGTCGCATTTGAAGCCGATCATTTTGCCAACGACGGCCTTGATGGCTGGAGCGTTTTGATCCGTGGCCAAGCTCGCGAAATCACCGCTGCCGAAGAACTGGCGCGGGCCCAGGCCGTTGAACTGCGTACCTACGCGTACTCAGATTCACCGAACCGATTCATTCGTATTCCGACCGAAAAAATGACGGGGCGTCGCTTCGATCGGATGTGACCACACTGACTTAAGCGGCTCGGATAGGCCGGACGTGGGCGCTATCGTCCTTTTCGTCGTCATTTTGGGAGCCATCACCGAAGGATTGGTTCCACGCATGGTCCGCGTCCCCCTGAGAAGAGGACATGTAGTTCTCGGTTTCAAAGCCACCAACTGATCCCGCAAGCGGGTATAGCTGCGCTAGCTCATCTTTGGATGGCAGGCACCAATCCGTTTTGCCTCCACCGTTATATGCGGACGCTAGTTTGGCAGCGAAGTCACCCGGCGCGGAACAGCCCGCATTGATCGCCGTAGTGTCCGCCAGACCGGTCCCGATCGCCGTATCCGTCGCACCTGAAATATCGGTACCCTGGCAACCCCACCCAGCCAATGGATCGGTACCCGTACCGTTCCAATTCGAGTTTGGTGCCGCCTCGAGATATTGACCCCACCAAGCACGAGAACCAGCGACGTAGAACACATAGCCACCACCAGGACCGGTGTTCCCGACAACACAAATGCCACCGTTGGCGCAGCTTGCCCCCGAAGCGTGGGGTGTGCCTGCCCCGGAGGCGATCGAGTAAACGCTGGTGCCACCGCTGTTGATGGCAGCGACCTTGAAGTAATACGGGGTCCCATTGGTCAAACTGGTTGCGGTGCACGTCAACGCGGTGATGCCCGTGCAACCGGTGACGTTGGAGAAGCCGCTGTCCGGACTAGTTGATGACATTTGGACCGAGTAACTCTGTGCAGCGCCTCCGGTTACCGGCGCTGTCCAGTTCACGGTCACATTCGTGTCGTCACCGATGGCCGACGATCCGACCGGTGGGCCCGGCGGCACGTCGTGCACCACAAACGATTGCTGGACCTGGGTGGCGGCACTGTAGTTAGCGTTGCCTGCTTGGTCAGCGTTGATGACACATGTGCCGGCGGCAGGGAACGAAACCGTATTGCCGCTCAACGAACACCCTGTTGAAGATCCATCCAGACCAAATGTCACCGGGTTACCTGATGCTCCACCGGATGCCGCGACTGTATAGGCCGTTCCACCGACTGTGGCTGAGGTTGGTGCAGTCGTGGTGAATGTGATTGTTTGTGCGCCTTGGCCAATTGTGAATGTTTGTTGGACTTGGGCAGCGGCACTGTAGTTGGCGTTGCTCGCTTGGTTGGCGTTGATGACACATGTGCCGGCGGCAGGGAACGAAACCGTATTGCCGCTCAACGAACACCCTGTTGAAGATCCATCCAGACCAAATGTCACCGGGTTACCTGATGCTCCACCGGA
>JAHEXM010000271.1 GCA_023252115.1 Micrococcales bacterium
TGGCGGCGGGCACACCTGGCCGGGCGGCAAGCAGTACGCGCCAGTGGGTGACATCGGGCGAACGACGACACAGTTTGCGGCAAGCCAAACCAGCTGGGAATTCTTCGCCACTCATCCGCGTCACTAACACCATTTCGGGCGTAAAATAAGAAGCAGCGCGGGTAGTTCGAGACCCGTCGCGCAATCACAGGTGGTGATTGAAATGAAGACTCAAACCCAAGCCGCACGGCCACGAGTAACTACAACGCACGACGTTCATGGTGGTGGAAGGCCGCGGTTGGTGCTGCTTTTTGAAGATGGCATAGACCTTGCTATGGCTCGATCGGCTAGTGGCCGGATAAGCGAAATTGAGCTCAAGCCGGGAGTCTCAACTGTCGGCAGTGATCCCAACTCCGATGTATGGCTGCCCGATATCGATCTTCATCAGGCGGAAATTCGGCGGGATGAGTTTGACGAATACGTCATTGTCGACCTCGATTCCCGAGTCGGCACGCGCGTCGATGGGAAGAAAGTTGAATCCCATGCCATGCACAGTGGCGATCGGATCCAGTTCGGTCGCTGGACCATGACATATCGACGGGCTGAATTTGCCGATCACGGCGAACCGTATGGGGGTCACACCGGTGGTTGGTTCTGGTCGCATCCCAAAGAGCAGTCAGTTCCGCGCCCACGAGGCACGTCACCTACAGGAGGCAGCGAGCCGCACGGGGATGACCCGGGCGAGTACTTCTAATGCGAAGACCCCCGCAAGCGGGGGCCTTCGTTGGTGGGCGATGGCAGGATTGAACTGCCGACCCCTACCGTGTCAAGGTAGTGCTCTCCCACTGAGCTAATCGCCCGAACTGTGTTGTCTTGTCGTTTCGTGATGCGGTGGTGTATCGAGGTGGAGACGGGATTCGAACCCGTGTACACGGCTTTGCAGGCCGTTGCCTCGCCTCTCGGCCACTCCACCGTGGAGTACCACTGAAGTGTCAGTGGAGTTCCCGAGCGGACGACGGGATTCGAACCCGCGACCCTCACCTTGGCAAGGTGATGCGCTACCAGCTGCGCTACGTCCGCACGCACCGCGGCGGGATCGCCCCCGTCAGTGCCTGCCCACTTTATCCGATCGCGCGGGGCACCGAGTGCGCCAGTGTGCGCCTGCGTGAGGATTAGCACTATGACCGAATCCATCGCAGCAGCATGGTTTGGCGATGAGATCGGTACTGAGCTGGTTGATGTGACTTCTGATCTGTCCGCATTGGAAGGATCTGGACGCTGGGCGGTGATGGTCACATTCGAAGGTGACGTCACTTGCGCTCGCTTCACCAATTGGCGTAAGGGCGGACCAAGCGACGTTGCAGGACATTGGCTGGGACCAAAGCCAGCTGCATACGAGACCACTATGGCGCGCGCTCGTTACGTCGAAGTTGTTGAAGGCGTGCGTGATCTGATTGCCCAAGGGCAGGTGTATCAAGTCAACGTTTGTCGCCGGCTGTCTGCACCGATGCCAGATGCCTGCGCAACCGATGTCGCCGGGCTGGCAGCGTTACTTGGCAAAGGAAATCCTGCACCTTTCGCAGGTGGCATCCAATTGCCAGAACACGGCATACATGTGGCGAGTGCATCGCCAGAACTGTTCATTCGGCGTGACGACCGTGTTGTCGAATCAGGTCCGATCAAAGGAACCGGTAGCACAGTCGAGGATCTGTCGGCAAAAGACGAAGCAGAGAACGTGATGATCGTTGATCTGGTGCGCAACGACCTCGGTGCAGTGTGCGAAACCGGCAGTGTGTCGGTGCCCAGCTTGTTGGCAACCGAGCACCATCCTTCGATGGTGCATCTCGTCTCCACCGTGCGTGGAGTGTTGAGGCCGAACGCGACATGGCCTGATCTTTTCGCGGCCAGCTTTCCGCCGGGTAGCGTTAGTGGCGCACCGAAGTCCAGCGCACTAAAGGCAATTCATGCCCTTGAATCGACGCCCCGTGGACCATATTGCGGCGCAATAGGCTGGGTCGATGCAGACACTCAACAAGCTGAACTTGCCGTTGGCATTCGCACCTTTTGGTTGTCTGACCCGATGACGCAACCGATGTTGAACTTTGGAACCGGCGCAGGCATCACTTGGGGGAGTGACTCACAAGCAGAGTGGGATGAAACAGAACTCAAAGCTGCGCACTTGATTGAGGTTGCCTCAGGCGAGTGGTCGCTATGACGTCATTTGTTTGGTTAGACGATGGACTTGTAACTGAATCAGACGCGCGCGTGCCGATCAACAATCGTGCATTTACCTCTGGCGATGGCGTCTTTGAAGCGCTCAAAGTTGTCAACGGGGTGCCATTTGCGCTGACGCGTCATTTGGATCGGCTAGCAAATGCCGCTGGGCGGCTGGGCCTTGAGTGCGCCGATGATGCTTCGTTGCGTGATGCGATCGCACAGACGATTGAAGCCAACCTTGCCACTGTTGGCACATTGGGCCGGTTGCGGATGACTCTTGCTGGACGCACCGGAGTTGGGTTGGATCGAGCACCGGGCCTAGCGACACTCGTGATTACTCTGACGCCGGCGATCACGCGTTCCGAGTATTCATCGGTAATCACCGTCTCGTGGCCGCGCAACGAACGCGCGCTGTTGGCGGGGGTGAAGACCACGTCTTATGCCGAGGGGCTGGCAATGTTGAAGTACGCGCAGTCGAAAGGCGCGGACGAAGCGTTGATGCCCGATACGACAGGTCGGCTTTGTGAAGGCACGACGTGCAACGTTGCGATCGAGTACGACGGCAAGTTGATCACTCCGACGCTGTCGACTGGATGTCTGCCCGGTGTGACGCGGGCATTGGCGCTCGAATGGGGGATCGTCGAAGAACACGACGTTGCGATCGAGGAGCTCAGTACCACGAGTGAAGTTCTCATCACGTCATCAACGCGTGACTTGATGGTGGTTGACTCCGTGAATGGCCGAGCACTTGGCGTACCCGGAAAGCTGGCGTCCGCGGCAATTGCCGAATTTCACCGCAACGAGGCAGTAAACCCCGACAGCGCCATCGCCATCTCGAGTTCAGTGCGCAGGATCTCTATGACATGGGTAACGCCGGGCGCCCCATATGCTGCAAGTCCCCAGATGTAGGGGCGTCCGATGAACACTGCGTCCGCACCGATACATAGCGCTTTGGCGATGTCGGTCCCGCGCCGAATGCCTCCGTCGACAAAGACTGGTACCCGACCGTTGACCGAGGCGACGACTGCGGGCAATGCGTCGGCAGTCGCCGGAACGGTGTCGAGGTTTCGCGCACCATGGTTGGAGACAAGAATTCCCTGCGCGCCGCAATCGATAGCGCGCTCCGCATCGTCTGGGCGAAGAATGCCTTTTGGAATGACCGGGACGCTGGACTTCTCGGCCAGGATCTCAAGATCGTGCCAGGTGATACTCGGTGACAAGTGCGGGTTGTATACGCGCCGATGTGGCGGCAACGGATCAGGACGTAACGGTGAACCGTCCAAGATTGGATACGTCGCGCCGACGCCGGAACCAAGATTGTCACGCTTGTCGCGATCACGTGCGCCGAGTGATGGAGTGTCCACAGTGACGACTAACGCCGTTGCGCCGCCAGCGGCCGCCCGAGCCGCCAAGTCGTAGGTGAATT
>JAHEXM010000017.1:0-842 GCA_023252115.1 Micrococcales bacterium
GCCGGACCCACTTCCGGCAATCAGCGGATCACCAACTGCGTTTGCCTTTCAGCATGGCACGAGGAGACATCCCGCCCACTATTCGCGGTGTCGAGCAATCAATTGGGGAGTTGACCTTTCGGCGGTAAGGGCGGCCCGACTACAACCGGCATGGGAGTTGGTCCGACTGAAGCTGGTGATGGCGGCCTTGTCTGCGCGCACCGGTCAAAAGTTCCACTACGTACCGAACGTCACTGTGCGCAGCCGCGGAAGGGCTGACGCCGCGGTGTCGGCCAACCTGGCATCAAAAGGTCAACCAATGGCCGTCTCTTTTGGCACCGCGCACTCCGCTAACAGCCGATACCGGTGGCCGTGGCTCGCCGATGCTGGTGGCTACGCATACTCCCACGCTGTGGGTACCCACGTGATTAGCTCAAATGTAGTGATCGACACCAAGACAATGGCGGGCCTTTACAACACCGGTGTAACGAACGACTCTTACGACTTCATTGCCACGATCTATCTGCATGAAGTCATGCACGCATTAGGCATGGCCCATGTGAGCGATCCAAAGGCGATCATGAATCCCGGGCCTTTTACGTCGCGCCTGTCACGAGGCGACATCGCCGGATTGACTCGGATCAAAGCGCAGGCGTGTTTTTAGTTTGCCTCAGGCTTGGCCTGTCGTTTTGCGGTGGTGAAGCGCGGGCGGCCTGACAAGTCACGGTGGTCCTCAACATCGGTGAACCAAGGTGACGCGGAAAGCACCCCGGGTACACCGTCTGCGCCGCCCTGCTCGTCGCCATGTTCCATCAGCAGTTTGCCTCCCGGTTTCAACAAGCGAGCGGCGGCCGCAACCAATT
>JAHEXM010000017.1:852-12020 GCA_023252115.1 Micrococcales bacterium
TCGACGCCACCGAACAAGGCGATCGGCGGATCGTATTCACGAACTTCAATCTCGCGCGGCACTGCATTATCAGGAATGTATGGGGGGTTGACAGTCACGACGTCGATGGCTCCGGCAAGTTCAGGCAGCAGCGAGTCTCCGGCTAGCGTGGCATCTCCGAACACCAGTGACAGAGTCGAATCAGGTCGTTTGACCTTTGCCTCATAACGATCGATGGTGCGCTGTGCCCATACGACTGCATCATGGTCAATTTCAACAGCGGTGACTGCAACTGTGCTGTAAGTCTCTGTCGCGATTGCTGTTGCTACTGCTGCCGACCCAGTACATAGATCAACAACGTTGATCGTCAGGTAGTCGCGGTATCGCGACGCATCCGAAATCGCTTGCAGCGCAGCATCAACCAACAGCTCCGTTTCCGGGCGGGGCACGAATACCCCGGGCCCGACGGGGACACGCAGGTGGCGGAACCAGGCCTCGCCGAGGATGTGTTGCAACGGTTCTCGGCCCACCCGCCGAGCCAGCAACTCGTTGAACTGCGCGTATTGCTCCGGTGTCAGAGTTTGCGCCGTCATCAGCGCTGTGCGTTCACAATGCAATACGTGCGCGAGCAACCAGTCCGCATCAGATGCTGGAGAAGCAACACCGGCCGCCAGGAGTTCCGCTTCCGCCTGACGCCGAATGGCGCTGACCGAAGGTTCGGTCACTCCCCCGCCAAACGCGCAGCCATGTCGGTATCCACACAAGATTGAATTACCGGATCGAGGTCACCGTCCAGCACCTGATCAAGGTTGTAGGACTTGAAGCCGGTGCGGTGATCCGAAATGCGGTTCTCTGGAAAGTTGTAAGTGCGGATTCGCTCGGAACGGTCAACGGTGCGGACCTGTGAACGCCGTGTTTCAGATGCTTCGGCTGCCGCAGCCTCTTCGGCTGCAGCAACGAGGCGTGCACGCAAAATGCGCATCGCCTGTTCCTTGTTTTGCAACTGCGACTTTTCGTTCTGGCACGAAACCACGATGCCGGTTGGTACGTGGGTAATGCGCACCGCTGAGTCGGTCGTGTTGACACTTTGCCCGCCCGGACCGGAGGAGCGGTACACATCAATGCGCAGGTCATTCGGATTGATGTCGACTTCGATGTCTTCGGTCTCGGGCAACACCAGTACACCTGCAGCCGAAGTATGGATACGCCCTTGAGACTCGGTCACTGGAACGCGCTGCACTCGGTGCACGCCACCTTCGAAGCGCAGGCGATCGAACGGCGCTTCGCCTAACTCCGGGTCGCCTTTCGCCTTGACGGCCACGGCCGCACCTTTGTAGCCGCCGAGATCAGATTCGTCAGCCTCGAGGATTTCGGTTTTCCAGCCGCGGCGTTCGGCGTAGCGCAAGTACATCCGTAACAAGTCACCAGCAAATAGCGCGGATTCGTCGCCACCCTCACCGGCCTTGACTTCGAGAATCACGTCGGATCCATCGAGCGGGTCGCGAGGCACCAAAAGCCCAGTCAGATGTTCGGCCACCTCGTCACGGGTGACCTGAAGCGACTGCGCCTCGGCGGCAAACGCAGCATCGGTCTCACCCAATTCAGCGGCAGCAGCTATGTCTTCGCCAAGCCGCAGCCATTCCCGGTAAGTCTCAACAATTGGGCGCAGAGCTGCGTGACGCTTCCCTACCCGACGCGCCTGTTTTGGGTCAGCATGAAGTGCCGGGTCTTGGAGCTGCTTTTCTAGCGCGTCATTTTCAGCGACGAGTTCGTCGCAACGCTCAAACACCGCAGCAGACTGGCGCCAACATAACGAGAACTACGGCTTCAGTTATTTGGTGTCAGTGGACTCGGGTGCAGCCTCATCTTTGGCTGGCTCAGCTTCGGCCTTCTTGCCAAAACGCTTCTCGAACTTGGCAACACGTCCGCCGGTGTCAAGGATCTTCTGCTTGCCGGTATAGAACGGGTGGCATTGACTGCAGACGTCAGCGTGGATGGTTCCGCCCTTGGCGGTACTGCGCGTAGTAAACGTTGATCCGCACGAACACGTCACGGTTGTCTCGACGTATTCGGGATGAATATCGGTCTTCACAAGTTTCTCCTGGTGTATTCGTCACCGGGTCGCCTGAATTGGCGTGAACCGGTGTCTGACTAACAGTGTGCCACGTCCCAGGTATTCCCGAGCTCCCCAGGCTGCCCCGCCCCGCAATGTGGAACATCCCGTCCATAGTCAAGCCCATTTGTTCCACCTTGCGGGGCGCGAGCGGGTTGCTGGGCATTTGATGTGGAGTTTTTGGGGATTTCTTAGGGATTTCATGGGATTCAAGTCGGGATCATGCAAATGGGCTAACAGGGGTGCACTTCTGCCGTAAAGCCGTCGATGCCCGTTCTAGTGGCGTATGGCTAAGGAGCAAACATGAAGTGTCCGCAGCAGAATTCACCCTTCAAAGCGGCACTTGCTGCAACTTCCGTTTCCTGTGTTCTGGCTGTGGGTTTAGTGGGAATGCAATCCTCGCCAGCAATTGCAGCCGTTCAAAGTCCATCAGCCGCACAAGCCAAAGCCGCTCGCTCTGCGCAAAGCACATCAGCAGCCAAACGTCGTGCCGCGGCCAAACGCGCGGCAGCCAAGCGAGCAGCAGCGCGTCGTCGTCACCACCGCCCGCCGCCCCCTCCTCGTCCAGCGCCGATACCGCCGCAACCACCAGCCCCTTCACTGACCTATTCGATCGATGGCACCGGAAACAACTTGCACGCGCCAAATTGGGGGTCAGCCAACATTGCCCTTCGTCGACTTACCGTTGCGTCGTATGCCGACGGCATCTCGACACCGGCCGGGACCAATCGGCCCAGCGCCCGCGCACTCAGCAACGCCTTGAGCGCTCAGACTGGGGACATCGAGAACAACCGGAACATGTCGGACTATGTATACGTTTTCGGACAGTTCCTGGACCATGACTTGAGCTTGACCGACACGTCGGGCGCAGACTTTCCCATTCCAATCCCGACGGGTGACCCCTACTTTGATCCAAATTCAACCGGCACCAAAACGATGTCGTTGACCCGAAGCTCTTTTGATCCGGCTAGCGGAACTAGCACCAGCAATCCCCGCCAACAAACCACCTCTATCACGGCATTCATCGATGGGTCGGAGGTTTATGGCTCTGACTCCACCCGAGCCAGCGCCCTTCGGGCATTCAGTGGCGGAAAACTGAAGACGAGCGCCGGGAACATGCCACCGTTCAATACCAGTGGGTTGCCCAATGCCAACGACGCGCACATCGTTCCAGACAATCAACTGTTCCTCGCTGGTGATGTCCGTGCCAACGAAAACCCTGAATTGACCGCGTTACATGTGGTTTTTCTTCGCGAGCACAATCGGCTTGCAGCTGCATTGGCAACGCTTCATCCAACCTGGACCGACGAGCAACTCTTTCAGGCCGCCCGACAAACCGTGATTGGCGAACTGCAAGCAATCACTTACAACGAGTTTCTGCCCGCCCTGCTAGGCGAATACGGCGTCGGTTCGTACCACGGCTATGACCCCGGCACTAACCCCGGAATCGCAAACGAATTTTCGACAGCCGCGTTCCGTTTCGGACACAGCATGCTTGACGGTGAAGTCGGGCGCGAGAACAACGACGGAACGCCAACTCCTCAAGGTCCACTCGAGCTGCGGAACGCGTTCTTCAATCCCACCGTGTTCGATCCGTCATTGCCGAACCATCAAGGCGACATCGACCCGTTCTTGAAAGCGGCTTCCGGCGGAATCGCGCAAGAGATCGACTTGAAGATTGTCGACGACGTTCGCAATTTCCTGTTTGGTCCACCAGGGTCAGGTGGATTCGATTTGGCGGCCCGCAACATTCAACGCGGACGTGATCACGGATTGCCCGACTACAACACGGTCCGCGAGGCCTATGGACTGCCAAAGGTGACTTCTTTCCGGCAGATCACTTCCAACCCAGCCACTCGCGCAGCCCTTGAGGCTCAATACGGCTCGGTCGACAAAATCGACTTGTGGGTGGGCGGCCTTGCCGAGAACCATGCCTACGATTCAAGCCTCGGCCCGCTATTTCAACGCATTGTTGCCAATCAGTTCGCGCGCCTACGCAATGGCGATCGTCTGTACTACGAAAACGTGCTGACCGGCTCGGATCTTGCCCGGGTACGAGCGACACATCTGAGTGATGTCATTAAGCGCAATACATCGCTGACGACACTTCAGTCCAACATCTTCAAGGGCACGGGTTCCGGTGGCGACAGCTGATAGCTAGATCCGCGCACCGCGGAAGCCAGCAAGCCCAAAGGGCGCAGGTGTGCGAAGCCGGGGTCGGCCGTCAGGTCGGCCTCTGCGGAGCAAAGTAACGCGCGTAGCAAGCTAGCGACGGCGAAGCCGCCGCGACGCCCTTGCGAAGCAAATCGATACGGCTCAGGTTTCGTTGAACTCGGAGTCTGCCGCGGGCCCAGTTGGCGTGGTCTTCTGGACCTGCATCAAGAACTCAAGGTTCGTCTTGGTCTCACGCAGTTTGTTGAGCAGCAGCTCAATGGCCTGCGTGGTGTCGAGCGCATGTAGCACGCGACGCAAGTTCCAGATGATCTTCAGCTCGTCGGGCGACATCAGCAGTTCTTCCTTGCGGGTACCTGATGCATCAACATCGACTGCCGGGAAGATCCGCTTGTCGGCCAATCGACGATCGAGCTTGAGCTCCATGTTGCCGGTGCCCTTGAACTCTTCGAAGATGACCTCGTCCATGCGCGAACCAGTCTCGACCAATGCCGTAGCCAGAATCGTCAGCGAGCCGCCATTTTCGATGTTGCGGGCAGCCCCGAAGAACTTCTTCGGTGGGTATAGCGCTGTCGAGTCAACACCACCAGAAAGAATGCGGCCACTTGCTGGCGCGGCGAGGTTGTATGCACGACCAAGTCGCGTCATTGAGTCGAGCAGCACGAC
The DNA here is from genome assembly GCA_023252115.1 of Micrococcales bacterium. Taxonomy (GTDB): domain Bacteria; phylum Actinomycetota; class Actinomycetes; order S36-B12; family UBA10799; genus JAHEXM01. The sequence goes on from JAHEXM010000017.1 coordinate 5,783, forward strand.
AACGTCGTGACCCATTTCGACCAACCGCTTTGCTCGCTCGATCGCGAGTTCGGCGACAATCGTGTGATCCTCGGCTGGGCGGTCGAATGTCGAAGCAATGACTTCACCAGCAACTGAGCGCTGCATATCAGTGACTTCTTCTGGACGCTCGTCAACAAGCACGACCATCAAGTGACACTCGGGGTTGTTAGCAGTGATCGCGTTTGCGATGCGCTGCAGCACCATCGTTTTACCGGCCTTTGGCGGCGACACAATGAGTCCGCGCTGACCTTTACCGATGGGTGCGACCAAATCAATCACGCGCGCAGTGAGGTTTTGCGAATCACCTTCGAGCTTGAGTCGCTCCTGAGGGTAAAGCGGAGTTAGTTTGCCGAATTCAATTCGATTCGACGATCCGCCTGGTTCTTCGCCGTTGACGGTCAGGATCTGCACCAGCGGGTTGAACTTCTGCCGCGCTTCACCCTCGCGCGGTTGGCGAACGGTGCCAGTAACAGCATCGCCTTTGCGCAACGAGTGCCGACGAACCATCGACAGCGACACGTAGACGTCATTGGGACCCGGCAGGTATCCCGATGTCCGAACGAACGCGTAGTTGTCGAGTACGTCAAGGATGCCAGCAACGGGGAGAAGCACATCGTCTTCGGTGACTACTGGCTCTTCCATACTGTCGCGACGCGGCGGGCGGTTATCCCGGCCACCGCTGCTTCCGCCACCTTCACGGAAACGGTCCCGACCACGGCGACGGCGGCTTCTGTTGCGGTTGCCCCCATCGTCGTCACGGGGGCCGTTGTTGCCTTCGTTGCGGTTGTTGTTTTGACGGTTGTTGCCTTGACCGGAGCCACGATTGTCGTTTCGGTCATTCCGATTATCGCGGTTGTCGTTGCGGTCATTCCGGTTGTTGTCACGTGGGGCATCGTTGCCCGCTGATTCGGCCCTGGGGGGACGCGACTCCTGGCGTGCTTCGCCGTTACCGGCGGTCGCCTTGTCGGTTGCGCGAGATCTGCTTCGCGTGCCAGCCTGTTTGGCATTGATTGCAGACACAAGGTCGCCCTTGCGCATGGCAGATGATCCGGCGATTCCAAGCTCGCCGGCGAGCTTTTTGAGTTCCGGCAGCAGCATCTTTGAGGTGCTATCGGACTTTGAGTCTGTTGCGGTGGTAGCCACGGAGGTATGGGTTCCTTTCGCCCACTAAGGCGCGTTGATCAGACAATCGCGCCATCTGTTCCGGCACATCGCAGAGATCGTGCCGGTTTTGTTTGTCAGCTTTCGTCAACAAACAACTGTCCAACCACAGGGGGTCAAACAAAACAGGGAAGTTTGGTTCACTCGGCCAGCAATTCGCACTACCAAGACCGCGGTCCGGCTAGACGTGTCCTATCAAATTGTCTAGCTAGAAGGAGGAGCGGTAGCTCGAAACGGATCAATTTGCGAAGTGGACTTTGTGAGTCAATCGCTGGAGGATCCTCACTGAACGAGCAGGCCTACCGTACCACTATGTGATCGCTTCGTCACCGATTCCAGCAAAATGAGCGCCTAATGGGCTCACTCTCAGCGTCTGAACCGCAAATGATCCACCCGAGCTCACTACCTGGGCCTCAACTGCATCGGCCCCTGTATCGCCCTGGGTCAGCGCCAATACGCTCGGACCAGCGCCCGAAATTGCAGCGGGCATTCCTTGGTCGCGAAGCGCGGTCATCAATGCGTACGAATCCGGATAGGCGAAGCGCCGGTAGTCCTGATGGAGTCGGTCTTCGGTGGCCTGCATGAGTAAATCCGGCCGGTGGGTCATCGCTTGAACGAGCAGCGCCGCCCGTCCCGCGACGAATGCCGCATCGCCAAGTGGCACGGATTTTGGCAACAGTTCGCGTGCTCGCGCAGTAGCCAACTGACTTGACGGAATTGCCACGACCGGAACGATCCGTTCATCGACCGCCAAGCACACGGCCCGTCCGACGGTCGTCGCACTCCCGTCAACGACCTCTGTCCACGCGAGAGTAAATCCACCCAAAAGCGCTGGCGCCACATTGTCCGGATGGCCTTCAATGTCAGTTGCCAATTCGAGCAAAGCCGTGTCAGACATTCGAACTTCTTCCGGCACAAGCCCGCGAGCAAGCGCCAATCCACCGACGATTGCGGCCGATGAAGAACCGAGTCCTCGTCCGTGCGGAATCCTGTTGATACAGCTGAGCTTCAGCCCAGTTGCCGAAGCACCCATGGCCGCAAGTCCCGCGATCAATGAACTCACCACCAGATGAGTTTCGTCGCGAGGTACATCACCGGCGCCTTCACCGACGACGTCGATCTCAAGACCACCGCTCGTGGCCACGACAGTAAGTTCGTCAAACAGGTCCAGTGCCAAACCTGCGCAGTCGTATCCAGGTCCGAGATTTGCACTTGTTGCCGGTACCCGGACCCGGACAGCCGCGGTGTTCAGCTCGACACTCATACCAATCCGAGCTCGCGAGCGGCTGCCTTTGCATCAGCGTCGATCCGAACCGGCGGCGGTGCTCCCGCGATGGCCCAATCAGGATCCTTCAAACCGTTGCCGGTAACGGTGCAGACGACCAGTTGACCGGGATCGAGCAAACCATTTGCGTGACACATCAAAAGACCCGCGGCACTTGCCGCACTTGCCGGCTCGACAAAGACCCCTTCTTTGGCTGCCAGGATCCGGTATGACGACAAAATTGCCCGGTCCGTCACTGCATCGATTAGACCGCCTGATTCATCGCGTGCAGCCAGCGCTTGATCCCATGATGCCGGGTTACCAATGCGAATGGCAGTCGCGATCGTGGATGGGTTTTTTACCGGAGCACCGTGCACGATGGGCGCGGCACCGGCAGCTTGGAACCCCCACATACGGGGCCGAGCCGAAACTCCGTCATCGGCGTACTCGCCGTAGCCCTTCCAGTACGCGGTGATGTTCCCGGCGTTGCCTACCGGCAAGCAGTGAATGTCTGGCGCACGACCAAGTTGGTCAACGATTTCAAATGCCGCGGTCTTCTGTCCCTCAATGCGAGCCGGATTCACGCTGTTGACCAATGCGACCGGGTAGTTATCGGCTAAGTCACGTGCGAGGGTCAAACACTCATCGAAGTTTCCGTCGACCTGCAGTAACCGCGCCCCATGTACCAACGCCTGTGCAAGCTTGCCCATGGCAATCTTGCCGTCGGGCACTAAGACAGCGCTGACCATTCCGCCTCGAACGGCATATGCGGATGCCGATGCACTCGTGTTACCGGTAGACGCGCAGATGACAGCCTTTGCACCTTGTTCGGCAGCAACCGAGATCGCCATCGTCATTCCGCGGTCTTTGAACGAGCCAGTTGGGTTCGCTCCTTCAACCTTGACCCAGACCTCGCAGTCAGTCATTTCACTCAAGACGTTGGCGCGTACCAGTGGCGTACCGCCTTCACCGAGCGACAGGATCGGAGTTGCATCGGTGATGGGGAGTCGATGGCGGTATTCCTCCATGATCCCGCGCCATACGTGTGCAGATTGGTGGCTGCCTTGATTACTCATGCGCCTTCTTCCCCCTCGACACGCATGACACCCACCACTTCATCAACAACATCAAGCGCCCGCAATGTCTCAACGGTTACCGACAAGTCCCGCTCAACAGCAAGGTGAGTGCGCACGAGCAACGCCGCACCGCCTTCGGGTTGGGTGTCTTGTCGAACGGTTTGAATCGACACTTCATTTTCGGCAAACGCTGCAGCTATAGCTGCGAGTACACCGGGCTTGTCGGCGACGTTAATCAGCACTGTGTAACGGGTTCTCGCTTCAGCCACCGGCCGAATCGGCAAAGCGGCGTACGTGGGTTGACTGGTCGCTCGTCCGCCGGTCACTTTGTTACGAGCCGCCGCAACAACATCACCAAGAACGGCACTAGCAGTTGGTTGACCGCCAGCACCTCGCCCATAGAACATCACATCGCCGGCAGACTCCGCTTCGACAAAGACGGCATTGAAAGCGTCGCGCACACTTGCCAGCGGATGAGTACGCGGAACCATGGCTGGGTGGACGCGCACCACTACGCCAGCGCGATCCGGCAGTAACTCTGCAACCGCAAGCAACTTCACCACGAACCCAGTTCGCTTCGCCGCAGCGACCTGTTGTGCAGTCACCGAGGTGATGCCTTCGCAGTGGACGTCAGCAAGCGTGACCCGGGTGTGGAAGGCAAGTGTCGCGATAATCGCGGCCTTTGCTGCTGCGTCGTATCCCTCAACATCGGCACTCGGATCGGCTTCGGCATATCCGAGACGTTGAGCCTCATCGAGCGCATCTTGATACGCCGCACCCTCTTCGTCCATCTTGGTCAGGATGTAGTTAGTCGTACCGTTAACGATGCCCAGCACCCGTTTGACGTTGTCGCCCGAAAGGCTGTCTCGCAGTGGACGCAAGAGCGGGATAGCACCGGCAACTGAGGCTTCGTAAAGCAAGTCGACGCCAGCCGCGTCGGCCGCAGCAGCAAGTTCGGCGCCGTGGCTAGCGAGTAACGCTTTGTTCGCCGAAACCACACTTGCACCATGGGCAAACGCCTCAAGCATCAAGGTGCGAGCCGGCTCGATTCCTCCCATGACCTCAATGACAACGTCGACGTCGTCGCGCTTCACCAGTTCGACCGGGTCATCAGTCAACAAGGAGGGATCGATCCCGGGCCGATCTTTCTTGAGATCGCGGACGGCAACGCCGACTAGTTCTAAGGGCTGACCAACGCGTTGAGTGAGGTCGTCGCGGCTGACATCCAGCAAACGCGCAACCTGAGAGCCGACGGTGCCACCGCCAAGTAAAGCGACCTTCACAGTCCTACCTTCTCACGCGCCGCGTTTGGGTGGCTGATGCAAATTCATCCCGCGCCCGGATCCAGGGCCCAGAGGTCGTCGAGGGTCTCGCGCCGCAGCAGCGTTTTCACATCTCCGTCCTTCACGCTAACGACGCCGGGCTTGGGCACCATGTTGTAGTTCGAAGCCATCGATCGGTTGTAAGCGCCGGTGGCCGCAACTGCCAACACGTCGCCCGGGGTGATGTCTTCGGGCAACCAGACATCCGTGACGACGATGTCGCCACTTTCGCAGTGCTTTCCGACGACACGGCACATCACCGTGTCGGACTGTGACGCACGAGAAGCCAAGGTCGCGGTGTATTCGGCGTCGTAGAGCGCGGTACGAATGTTGTCACTCATGCCGCCATCAACAGAGACGTAAAGCCGCGAGTTACCGCGATCCAAATCCACTCGCTTCACCGTGCCTACTGTGTACAGCGTGATTGTCGACGGTCCGACAATCGCCCGACCTGGCTCAAAAGCCAACCGTGGAATCGCAAGGTTGGACTTCGCGCATTCATTGGCGATGATCTCGCGCAAGCGGATGGCCATTTGCCCGACGTCAAGTGGTTGGTCACCGGGCACGTATTTGATGCCCAACCCGCCACCGAGATTGAGTTGCTCGAGTTCAACACCGTGTTGGTCTCGAATCTCGGCCAGCAAAGTAACAATTCGACTGGCGGCAATTTCGAATCCGGATGCGACGAAGATCTGTGACCCGATGTGCGAATGCAGACCGGCAAGTTCGATGTCGGGCATCGCCAGCACTCGATCGACCGCTTCATTTGCTGCACCACTTGCGAGCGAAAAACCAAACTTCTGATCCTCATGCGCCGTGGCAATGAATTCATGCGTGTGCGCTTCAACGCCGACTGTGACCCGGACGAAAACCTTGGGCCGAACGCCTCGCTCTGCCGCGAGGAAACCGAGTCGGGCAATTTCTTCAAATGAATCCACCACTATGTGGCCAACGCCAGCATCGAGTGCAGCAGCTAGTTCCTCAGTGGACTTGTTGTTGCCGTGCATCAAGATTTTCTTGCCCGGGATACCCGCGCGCAGGACACACTCAAGCTCACCACCCGTGCACACATCGATGCCCAGGCCTTCTTCAATCACCCATTTGGCCAAGGTTGTACAGATAAATGCCTTTGCGGCATAGAAGACGTCAGTTGGGATTTCGACATCATCGAAAGCCTCGCGGTAATCACTCGCGCGGATCCGAAAGTCCACCTCGTCGACTACGAAGAGTGGCGATCCGTGCTGGTCGACCAAGTCCCTGACATCGCAGCCGCCAATCTCGATGACACCACTAGATACGTCGCGGCGGGCAGTCGTCGGCCACAACTCGCGGTCAATCGCATTGAATGCCCAGGAGTCGCCGGGGTGCCAAGGCTCATCACTCCGGGCATTTTC
>JAHEXM010000017.1:12030-13132 GCA_023252115.1 Micrococcales bacterium
AGCAACCGCGGATGGGTGGGCGGTTCAGTGAGCGGTTGGTGGTTCTACATGCGTTCAGGAGCACTCACACCCAACATGGCTAAGCCATTGGCCAACGTCTGGCGCGCAGCGGCACACAGCCAGAGCCGGGAAACGTGGACAGCCGAAACTGTCTCGTCACCACGTGGTAATACCCGGCACTCGTCGTAGAAACGGTGATACGAATTGGCTAGATCTTCCAGATATCGGGCCACCCGATGCGGTTCGCGCAACTCGGCCGCCGAGGCGACAACCCGTGGAAATTCACCAATCGCACCGAGAAGTGCGCCTTCCCTGTCAGTACTGAGCAGAGAAGGGTCGAACGCGATTGGACCTTGACGCCAATCAATGCCCAACTCTTGCGCGTTTCGAATCACCGAACTGATCCGCGCATGTGCGTACTGGACGTAAAAGACCGGGTTGTCATTGGTGCGCTTCACCAGCAGAGCGAGGTCAAGAGTTAGTGGTGAATCAACGGGGTACCGGATCAGCGAATAGCGCGCGGCATCAACGCCCACTTCATCAACCAGATCCGACAGCGTCACAATTTCGCCAGCGCGCTTTGACAGTTTGACTTCTTGACCGTCTCGCATGATTTTGACGAGTTGGCCGATCAGAACTTCGATATTCTCGTTCTGGTCGTCACCGGCGCATGCGGCTACTGCTTTCAGACGTGCGACATACCCATGATGGTCAGCGCCCAGTAGGTAGACGCAAACATCAAAACCGCGCATTCTCTTGTCGACGTAGTAAGCGCAATCCGAAGCGAAATATGTGAAGTCCCCGTCGGCTTTGATCAGGACTCTGTCTTTGTCGTCGCCAAAGTCTGTTGTACGCAACCAGGTCGCGCCGTCTAGCTCGTAAATGTGACCCTGCTCGCTAAGTTTTGCCAAGGCACGCTCGACGCCTCCGCTGTCGTGAAGCTCGCCCTCTGACGCCCACGTTTGGAAATGCGTGCCGAAGTTGTCCAGCACTTCCCGAGTTTGGGCAAGCTGGAGTTGGTATCCAGCGTCACGAAAAGCGAATAGTGCCTCGTCGCTTAGCAAATCAGCAAAGTCTGGGTGATCAGCAACAACCGCTGCCG
>JAHEXM010000272.1 GCA_023252115.1 Micrococcales bacterium
CGAGCATCGGCGCAAACTTAAGCAAGGTGTGAAGGGTTAATGGCGTGGCTCGGGCTTCGCGATCGACCGAAATGCAAACAAGAATCAGCGATCGAACTCCAACATGTGTGTATCAGTTGAGCAGCACAGTTTCGTTAACACCCATTTGATAAGGGCCACCACCATTCGTCATATCAACGTCGTCGCCGTCGAACGTTGCCACGGTCGCCGGGGCCGCAACGCCAGCTGAGGTCGAAACAGTTGCCTGCACCGATGCACGTCGGTCTACTGACATAGTCAGGGGCTCATGCGTGCGCAGTACGAGCGTGACAGTGTCAATTTTTGATCCTGACTGAAACGGCAACTCATATAAATTTATGTTTACTCCCTTGCCAATCGAAGCCAGGTCATCCATGTTCATTTTGAAAGACACGGGTTGAGAAGCTCCAGGAGCAATCGTGTTTATTTGAGAAGGCGGCTGACCGCCATTGGTTGGATTGCCGTCCGGATCGACCCAAATACCTCGAGGACCATTTCCTGGACTCGTGTCAATGTGCCAGCCATCTGTCAGGGTGGCTAGGCTACCCGTCAAATTGCTTAGGTAGATCGTGGCAACGATCGAGCGGTTTTGCGAGACGTTTGCAGCCGAATTGGTAGTCGTTGCGCAGCCGGCAGACCCCAGGGCCATGCCTGCCGCAACAACGAGGCAACTGCCGAGAGTGCGAGAGGATTTCGCTGAGAAGCTGATCATCCCCGCACCGTATTAGGGCTGATCCCTGGACGCAATTGCACACTTTTGAACGAGGGTCCTCATTCATTCTTTAGTCTAGATTCGGTGCGCGAGACTCAAGGCATAGCAAACTAATGCGGATGCAGAGTGGTTCCGAAATAACGGAGTGAGAGTGCAGTGCTAGCTGACTACGACGAAATCCCCCAAGAAGCTCGCCCTATGGTGTTAAGCGCGATGGCCACGGTCGCAACGCAGTCAGGGGCACGCGATTGCCTGCCCGTGACGCGTCGATTGATCGAGGCCGCCGGGCAGCATTTGTTTGAGCTGCCGCCGGACGCTATTAGCTGGGATCCAATCACTCCGGATAACTTGGCCGCAGCGCTATCGGAAGAAGACCAGCGCGCATTTGCCCTTGAATTGATGTGCCTTATTCCCTTGGCTGACAAACAAGAGGACGCGGGAGAGATCTCCACGCTGGATGCATTCACAGAGGCTGCCGGGGTTAAGCCGATTGCGGTGAAGGATCTTGATCGACTCGGAGACGAAAAGTACAAACGACTCATTTTTGACATGGGCCGTCGCCTGACGTCCGCTGCGATGGGCACCGATTCACGCTCAGAGTTACTGCGCCAGACAATGCGGGAGCTGCGGTTAAAGGTGCACGAGAACAAGCCCCTGGCTCACAAGTACCTTGAGCTCGAGGGCTATCCCGATGGCACATTGGGTCACACGTTCTTTCATTTTTACCGCGATCGCGGATTCCTATTCCCCGGTGAAATGCACAGCCTGGGTGAGGTTGTCACCAGGCATGACACTCTGCACATTCTTAGTGGATGCAATACCGACGGCACGGGAGAAATCAATGTGGCCGGTGTCGAGGCTGGGATGATCAAGGGCGGGACAAGTTCCGAATTCCTTGTGCAAGCTCTTCAATTTTTCCAAACGGGCATCGGCTTCGGCAGCCCTGTCTCGGGTGGCTACGCGGTCAAGTCTGATGAGCTCGACCCAGAGACGTTGATGCTGAAAATCCGCACCGGCATGGATATGACGGCAAACATTTTCGAACCGCGATGGGATTGGTGGGCGGCCGTCAATCAGCCAGTGGAACAGCTGAGGCAAGAGCTTGGAATCGTCGGCGTCGAAGAGGTAATTATTCCCACGCCGGTCTCCCCCGCAACTAGCCTCGACGACACGGACTGATGCCCGACTGACACAGGAGCGGACTCGCAATCGACAGATCCTTTACCGCTTTGCCGGTTCCAAGTCGGGCACGGATTCAATACCCAGCCCGCTAAGTTAGAAATTGATTGAGCGCCGGGCTGCGAAAAGCCCGCGTCCAACCGATTAGTTAGCGCCAACCGGACGGAGTCGACCGGCTTGCAACGCTCCGCTAGACCATCTGGGAGTTCGAAGGCGAGACAAGAGCAGGCTGCTCTTACAGTGGGCCCGAGCCGACCTGTTGACCGCCAACGGGAATAACGAAGGGATTCAACAATGCCTGAGGGAACACCGCTACTGGACACACTTGTAGACATGACCGCCGCATCGGTTGAGCGAGTCAACTTTAGCCCTGAGGTACTGATACTCGTGCGTCTTGCCGCGCTGGCAGCCGTCGACGCCCCGGCGGCCTCGTACCTGCTCAACCTCGGTGCAGCCGCGCAAACCGACCTGACCCTTGAAGACGCTCAAAGCGTCTTGATCGCCGTCGCACCAATCATTGGCGGTCCGAAGGCTCTATCTGCTGCCGGGAAGATTGCCGAAGCACTTGGGTTGGCGATTGCGCTAGAAGAAGGCGCATAAGCTGTTGCGGTGAATGAGGCACTTGACGAAGGTCCGTTCTTTCATGGCACGAAAGCCGACCTGCGGGTGGGCGATCTCCTCACCGCTGGCTTTCGATCAAATTACCGGCCCGAGGTCGTCATGAATCACATCTATTTCACCGCGTTATGTGACGGCGCCGGGCTCGCCGCAGAACTTGCGCCGTGAGACGGTGCTCCGCGCGTCTACGTCGTTGAGCCGACGGGTGCGCTCGAGGACGACCCCAACGTGACTGACAAGAAGTTCCCGGGCAACCCCACTCGGTCCTACCGCAGTGCAGAGCCGCTCATAATCGTCGGTGAGGTGACCGACTGGACACGGCAAACACCCGAGGCACTACAGGCATGGCGCAAACGCCTGGCAGAACTTCGCGTCGATGAACGAGGCGAAATCATCAACTGATCGAGTTCGGGTGCGGAACCATCGGTCTCGCTACGCAAAGTTGCCGACCCGTTACCTAGGACCAACTCGCTCCGCCAGCCGTTGCGCCTTTGAAAGTGGCGCCGATGCGCTTGGCTCCACCGAAATTCACCAAGGTGCAGTTCGAGAGGTTGAAGTTCGCTCTCGTGATGTTGGCGTTTGCGAATGATGCACGGACAAGCTTGGCTTTGACTAATTTCGCGCGGGGAATCCAGGCCTTGGCAAAGTTGGTTTGATTCGCGACTGCGCCGTAAAACGTGACTGATGCGCCGGCGGCACCTGTCAGATTCGCATTTCCTAGCCGTGCGTTGGTGAAGTTTGCTGACGAGATTCTCGCACCTGCCAGATCGGCACCGACAAGCCTCGCTCCGGTGAGATTCGCCCCCACGAGTCTGACGTTGACCATTCGCACACCGGTGAAGTTGGCATTGCGTGCGACCGCGCCGGTGAAATTTGCGCCAGCCAAATTGGTCTTTGGCGTCCTACTGGATTGGGTGCGGCTGGCCGACTTCTGTTTTCGGGAACTGAAATTGGCTCTACTGATATCGGCTCGCGTGAAGTTCACGTGGGCAAGATTGGTATTTACGAAAGTGGTGCCTTTGAAGTTTTGGCCGCTGAGATTTTGGTTGGCCAAGTTGACGTTGCTAACAGTCTGTCCCGCACATGATC
>JAHEXM010000273.1 GCA_023252115.1 Micrococcales bacterium
ATGTCAAACGAATGAGAACAGTCGTCGTCGGCGGCGGCGGACATGTCGGGTTGCCGCTTGCTCTTGCGCTGGCAGACGCGGGAGTTCCCACAGCTGCTTATGACATCAATGCAGCAGTTGTCGATTTGGTCTCGACTGGCGTCATGCCGTTCACCGAAGAGTGTGCGGAGCCCGTTTTGAAGCGCGTGCTCGCGAGTGGCGACTTCACCATCACCACTGATCCATCGGTGGTGGCAGGTGCGGAATTTGTGATTGTCGTTATCGGCACTCCAATCGATGAACACCAGAATCCGAATCCACGCGCAGTAATTGACGCGATCGAAGACCTTATTCCGTACCTCAAAGCTGGGCAGTTACTTGTCATGCGAAGCACTGTCTATCCCGGAGTGACCCGCAGCGTCGGCGAACATGTTGCAAAACGTGTCCCGGGGGTCTCAGTGGTTTTTTGTCCGGAGCGCCTAGCCCAAGGCAAAGCGATGACCGAGCTTCACGTATTGCCACAAATTGTCGGTGCCGATGACGATGAAGCCGCCGCTCGGGCCGAAAAGCTTTTTATGCGTTTGTGTCCAAGCGTTGTCCGAACGACACCGGAAGAAGCCGAGCTAGCGAAGTTGTTCACCAACGCATGGCGATACATCAAGTTTGCGGCGGCCAACCAATTTTTCATGATGGCAACTGACGCGGGAGTTGACTACGAAAATGTTCGCGCCGCGATTGCCCAGGACTACCCAAGGGCGTCCGACATACCGGGCGCAGGCTTTGCCGCCGGACCATGCTTGCTCAAAGACACATTGCAACTAGCGGCGTTCGAAGACAATCAGTTCGCGCTTGGCAACGCCTCAATGACGGTGAATGAGGGACTGCCGTTGTACCTAGTCCGGCGAATGCAAAACACCTTTGATCTTGAGAATCTCACGGTCGGCATCCTGGGCATGGCATTCAAGGCAGAGACCGACGACAATCGGTCAAGCCTGGCCTACAAGCTGCGGAGGATCCTTGAATTCAAGAGCGGAGACGTCATAGCGACCGATCCGTTCGTGAACGACGATCGCCTCGTGAGCCTCGAGCAGGTGCTTTCGAATGCAGACGTACTGGTAATCGGCGCACCTCACGCCGCGTATCGTGACATTGAAATCAAACAACCGGTGATCGATATCTGGAATTTGCGAAACTCGGGAGTTCTGATCTAGGTCGCCGCAAAGCGGACAGACCCAACGAATCTAGGGAGTACTCGTGAGCAACGCGGGCGGCAATCAGGAGCCTCGTGTCTCGATTATCGTCCCGGCTTACCAAGAAAGCGATGCAATCCTTCCGGTGCTGCAACGCTTCGCCAATGCAGTTCAGTTGCCGTTCGAGTGCCTAGTCATTGTTGATTCCGAGGAAGACTCCACGATCCCGGCAGTCGAGAAAGTGTCTGTCGACGATATGCGCTTCCGAACGCTGATCAACACCTATGGCAGAGGACCATCAAATGCGATTCGATTCGGCATTGACTCGGCAAACGCCCCGTGCGTAGTCGTGACAATGGCGGACGGCAGTGATGATCCACGGCAAATTGACACCCTCGTCGAACTTGTCGAACGCGGCGTTGTCGTCGCGGCCGCCTCGCGCTACATGGCTGGCGGACAACAGGTGGGTGGCCCATTAGTGAAGAGCACGTTGTCGCGCACTGCCGGGCTTACGTTGCGGATGTTTGCACGGGTTGGCACCTCAGATGCCACCAATTCCTTCAAGGCCTACAACACCGATTTTGTTCGCGAGGTCGGTATAGATAGCCGCGAAGGTTTCGTGTTGGGACTGGAACTCACTGCAAAAGCCCGACGCCTGGGTTTGCCGGTCGCCGAAATCCCCACCATTTGGCTTGAGCGGGACATCGGTGAATCACACTTCGAGGTCAAGAAATGGCTGCCGTACTACCTCAAGTGGTACCGCTTCGCGTTCGGCCCCAAATTGACGGTCGAGCAACTCAAACAGCGCGCTAAAAAACTTTCGTAGCGCCGGGCCCCATTCGCCGAGCATTGATTCCAAGGAGAAGCTTTCGATGTCCAAAGTGTTGATCACCGGTTCATCCGGCTTCATTGGCGGGTACGTCGTCGAGGAACTGCTCTCGCGAGGTCACGAAGTAATCGGCGTGGATAACTTCAGTAAGTACGGGCCCATCACTCACTCGTATGACAGCAACCCCCAGTACACCTTCGTCAACGGTGACGTTCGAGATGTCGACCTCATGACTGAGCTACTGGCCGACTGCGATGAATTCATCGCTGGCGCTGCCCTGATCGGAGGCATCTCGTATTTCCATACCTACGCCTACGACTTGCTCGCGCAAAATGAACGGATTATTGCCTCGTCATGTGACGCGGCAATTCGTGCGTTCGGTGACGGCCCCCTTAAGAAAGTCACCTACCTGTCATCTTCGATGGTCTACGAGTCCACCGATCGCTGGCCGTCGGTAGAGGGTGATGAACGTCAGGTTCCACCGCCGCTGTCGTCATACGGATTCCAAAAACTTGCGGTTGAGTATTTTGCCCGCGCAGCCAAGGACCAGTACAACGTGCCTTTCACGATCGTTCGTCCGTTCAACTGCGTCGGCATTGGCGAGCGGCGTGCTTTGGGCGACGTCGAGATCATGTCTGGAAATGTCAAACTGGCAATGAGCCACGTCGTGCCGGACCTCGTCCAGAAGGTGATCAAGGGCCAGGATCCGTTACACATCCTCGGCGATGGGACTCAGGTCCGTTGTTACACCTATGGCGGCGATCTTGCGCGCGGCATCGTTACTGCGATGGAACACCCAGCAGCACTCAACGAGGACTTCAACTTGTCGACGCCTACTGCTACTTCGGTCCTGGAACTGGCTGAAGTGATTTGGCGCAAGGTCAACGGACCAGATCAGGAATTGCGCGTCGTATCCGACGACCCTTTCGAGCACGACGTCAGCAGGCGTATCCCGGCGACGAATAAAGCCCGCGATTTGCTGGGTTTCGAAGCCACGACCACGCTCGACGAAATGCTCGATGAAGTTATCCCGTGGATTCAGCAGGCAGTTGAAGATGGAGTCATCTGATCTGCTTGTAAGTTGAGCCGGTGACAAATGACGGCAATCCGGCGGTCGGCCGTAGATCGGTATCGCGCCGTGACGTAGTCGGAATACTGGTTGCCGCAGCGGTCGGCATCGTCGCACTCTTGTATTTCTATCGCGGCTTCATTTTCTCGTATCCGCATCGCCTGCAGGGTGACGGCGGAGACGGTCTACTCACGCTCGCCCTATCTCGGCATTGGCCTTTGTTCAATCACCCAGCAGTGGGGTGGAATCAGGTTGGTTCGTTCTACCCCGCACCAAACACACTCGGGTATTCCGACACCTTGTTGCTAAATGGGATCTCGGAGTTTCCATTGAAGTGGCTCGGCCTTGATTGGGTCCTGTGGTTCGAACTGGTGTTGATCGCCACCAGCGCGATCGGATATGCGGCGAGTGTGGCTTTCCTTCGACTGGGGCCGAAAGCTCCATGGCTCATCACGATTCCGGCAGCTTTTGTCTTTGTGTTTAGTAGCGGTATCTACGTTTCTTCGACGCATCCGCAACTACTCACAAT
>JAHEXM010000274.1 GCA_023252115.1 Micrococcales bacterium
CTGGTTGCATTGGGTTTTGCCACCATCATTCTTGTTGCCGCCAGTGTCAACCAAATTTATCTTGCCGTGATTATTGGCCTCGTTTGCGTTTTGGCCATACCTGCTGGCCGAGTCGGTGCGCCATTTGGTCAATCTGGGGTGCGGGCTGCTCTGGGAAAGTTCAGGTCAATGGCGGTCCCGCCTTTCTGGTGGGGAATCGCGGTTGCTGCAATCCTTGTTGTTGCCGTGATCGCAGGCTTCGTCGGCGGGTTGCATTACTTGTGGAACTTCATTGGAACCTACGGGGACCAGGTTGCAACTGGGACGGGTAAGGTCCCCATCTTTGCGCAACTTTCTTGGCCGTGGAGTGGTGCCTGGCACGCAATGGACGCGAGTTTCCTGTTCGGCGCCGGGCCTGGGTCAACTGTGTCTCACTTGGCCGAGCTCCTCAGCAGCTCCCAGGGTTCGCCACTCGCGAGGCATATCTGGGGTAGTTCCGAGCACTATGACCTCTTCAAAGACATTGCTGGCTGCGGAAACTGTTCCGAATCCTCGGTGAAATTGCCCGGCAGTACGCTGTTTGGAATACTGGGTGACTTTGGTTTAGTCGGCCTCATCACATTTGGTTACCTGGTGTGGCAAATGCTGCGCGAACTTGGGAGGGCCGCCGACATTCGCCTAGTAGGCGGCCTTTGGGTTCCATTCTTGTTTCTGTCGATCTTCAACACTGCGTGGGATTTCAGCGGTCTTGCGATGTCGCTCGTCGTTGCAACTATGGTGGGTGGAAGCTTGATGATGAAGTCTCAGACCTCAACCGTGATTGCGCCAACAACTATGTTCGAAGCCGAAGAAACGCCAGCCAGTACGCAGACTCAAGACAGGGCGACTGTGACCACTCCGCGTGAACTACTAATCAGGTTCGGTGTCGCACTCGTCGGCATCCTGGCGGTGATCATTGCCTTGTTGCTGTGGATCGGAGTGTCAGTATCCGGAAGCACGCCGACATTCGACTCCAAGTCGTACCGCGACGGCGCTCTAGTCAATGCCTCATTCGGCGGCACGCAAGCGACCGTGTCAGATTGCGCCGCTCGCTTGGCGGGGTACCCTCAGGACTCGGGCCCTGACTTTCTTGCAGGTTGCCTCGCCAAGGTCCCACCAAGATAGTTCTCGCATTCACCAGAATAACTTCCGTCCCGCACAGGAGTTGAATCAGCGGCTTGCCGCTAAACGTCCAAATTCGCCCGGATCATCTATGTAATCGTCCGCGTCGAACGTGTGGCTTGCGAAGACAATCAGAACTGCACCTGCGGTCACGTACGTCTCACTTGCCCACGTCAGCGGCGGCAAGTGCAAGCCCACGTTTGGATTGTCGAGCACGGTCACTCCTGATTCAGCACCTGTGTCGTGGCTCACCTCAACGGTGCCGGCCACCGCAATCAGCAGCTGGTGACACTTCTTATGCGCATGGGCACCTCGTTGCGAGCCCTCTGGTACACCGGAGATTGCGAACATTCGCTGGAATATGAAAGGCAGTTCGGCTGCCTCAAACACCGCAAGCCAACCGCGTGTGTCTTGGTGGCACGGGAAGGCAATAGTTCGCACCGTTCCTTCAGTCATTCATTTCCCATCCACGCCATCCGTGAACCGTCATTTCGAGTGAACGTCCACTTGTTGCTGGCTCGCAGCTGACCCGAACGCCAGCGCCCCCTTCAAAGCCTCACAGACGATTTCGACCTCGCCATCAGTGAGATCAGGGAAGGCCGGTACCGACAGGACTCTTGCCGTGAGGGCTTCAGTTTCTGGCAAACCGCGGTGGTTCCCATTGCGAATCACCGGCTGCTGGTGGTCGGCAATCGGATAGTGAACATCACTTCCAACGCCCAACTGCCGAAGTCGGGCGCTGACCGCATCCCGGTTCGGGGTCACAACTACAGCGAGGTGTGCAACGTCGCCTTGGCGCTGTTCCAGCAGGCAACTGGACTCGAACTCACTGGCGACCTTGGCATATCGATCAACAATTTGGCGGCGTCTTTCGTTTGACCAGTCAAGTTGCGGCAAACGCGCAGTGAGAACTGCGGCTTGAATCTCATCGAGTCGGCTATTCCGACCACCCGGCATCACGCACCGATACTTTTCGGCCCAACCGTATTGACTAAGTCGGCGTATGCGCTGGCCCATTTCCGTGGAAGCGGTGGTGAGAGCACCACCATCCCCGAGTGCGCCGAGATTCTTCGTTGGGAAGAAGCTGAACGCACCGATGTCTCCCCAGGCGCCAGCATGCCGACCATCAAGCGAAGCACCCGCAGCTTGGGCACAGTCTTCGATTACTGGCACCCCCGCCCTTTTGCACAATTCGACCAACTGCGGCATGTCGGCCATCCGGCCATAAAGGTGCGTGATCACGACACAATCAACACCCGCTGAAAGAACCGACTCCAGATCCCGGGGGTCCATGCAAGCAGTTTCTCCCAGAACATCAACGAAAACGGGATCAGCGCCCACTGCCAGCACAGCAGAGCTCGCATAAAAGCCCGCGTTAGCGCAGGTGGCCACTTGCGATCCGCGACCTATCCCCAATGCGAGCAACGCGATGGTAAGCGCATCAGTACCGTTGCCCACACCGACACATTCAGTGACCCCAACGTATGAGCCGAACGACTCCTCAAATGCTCGTACCTCTGGGCCCGCGATGTATCTGCCGCTGGTAGTTACTCGATCGAGCACGTCGATCAACAGGTCCCGGTCACTCTTTGCTGCGCGTGAGAGGTCATTTACCGGAATCACGCCAATCAACATACGCGGGCTTTCAAAAGGGCGCGTCACAGCCCCAACAACTTGGCCTGGCGCTCAAAGTGTGGAACTGCGAGGCGCACCTCGTTGAAGGTCCCACGTGCAATCACGTGCCCATGCTCCAGGTATAGCACCAGATCAGCGTGCCGGATCGTGGCCAGCCGGTTGGCAACCGTCACGGTGGTCACGTCGCCCTCCAAGGCCTTGAAGGTCGATCCAATCGCGTGCTCGGTCTCTGCATCCAGAGAACTGGTCGCTTCATCGAGAACTAAGAGGCGTGGGCGTGTGTAGAGCGCACGGGCGATACCAAGCCGTTGCCGCTGTCCCCCGCTCATTCGCACACCACGCTCACCAATTCGTGTATCGAGCCCTTCGCGAGAGGAACGAAGAAAATCGGCAATGTGAGATCGTTCCAGCGCCTCCCAGATACGCTCGTCGTCAATGGCCTCGCGCGGAATACCCAGGGCGACGTTGTCCCTGACTGTGCCGTTGGACAACGCCACCTCCTGCGGGACGTAACCAATGCCGCCCGGCCATTTGATCACCGCTTCTGCCGGCGAAAGGCCCGAAATTGTCACACTGCCGTCATTGGGCTCGACAACCCCGAGAATGACATCCGTCAATGAGGACTTGCCCGCCCCGGTAGCACCGACTAGCGCTAACGATTCTCCGGCCGCGACCCGGCAGCTAACGTCGCGCAGCGCGGCAGTATCACTACCGGGATAAGTCAGCGTTATTCCCACGATCTCCAGGGTTGGAACTAAGTCTGGGTTGCCGAGCTCTATTTGTTCACGGATTACGCTCGGCGCAAAGCTCGGTCGCTCT
>JAHEXM010000275.1 GCA_023252115.1 Micrococcales bacterium
CTCGCGCAAGCTCCAGGCGTTGCCGAGGTAGCAGTCGTTGGTGTGAGTCATCCCTTCGAGGGTGAGGCAATCAAAGCCATCGTCGTGGCGGCGCCAGGGGCAAACTTGACGGCAGAACAAGTTGTTGAGTTTGGTGCGCAAAGGCTCGCCCGTTTCAAGTGCCCAACAATTGTGGAATTCGTTGATGAACTCCCGCACTCGATTACTGGCAAAGTTCGCAAAGGTCAATTGCGCGGCACCGAAGTACTCGCCGGCGATGCCCGCTAAGAGGTGACTCGCGTGCTTGACTCCAAGGCTCGCGTCGTTTTGGTTGGAAAACCTGATTGCCATCTGTGCGCTGACGCGCGAGCAGTAATTGAACGTGTGTGCGCCGACCTATCGGTCGAATGGGATGAACTATCAATCCTCGATGATCCGGTGTTGGCTGATGAGTACTGGGAAAAGATCCCGGTTACTTTCGTCGATGGCGACGTCCACGACATCTATCGGGTCAGCGAAGCCCGCCTCCGCGCCGCTTTGTCCTAACGCTTTCCGCGCCCGCGCCCCGCTTCGCCCTAACGCTTTCCGCGCCTCCCGCCGCGCTTTGCGCGCCGCCCGGTTCGAATTGCCCGGCGTGTTTCGCCGAGAGACGAGTAAAGCCGATGGAAGACCCCAAAAGGGCACATGAATCCAGTTGTGCTCTAAGGTAAGGCTTGCCTTACTAACGCGGCCTAAGTAGTCAAGCCACACAGCCGACCGACCCTTGGGGGACAGTTCCGTGAATCGCCGAAGTTCAACAGCGATTGCTCTGACAGCTGTTGGTGCGGGAGCGCTAGCGCTGGCTGGGTGTTCAAGTGATTCCGGATCCAGTACTGCTGCCAACACGATCAGCGTCGACTCCGGTGACACGACGTGCACGGTCAACCCAACAACCGCCAACGCTGGCCAGATGACCTTCTCGATCAAGAACAGCGGGGCGCAGGTTTCTGAGTTTTATGTTTACGCCGCGGATGGAAAGTCGATCGTTTCCGAAGTCGAGAACATCTCGCCTGGGACCCAACGTGACTTGATCGCCACCATCAACCCCGGTTCCTACGTCACCGCGTGCAAGCCTGGAATGACCGGCGACGGCATCAGAGGAACATTCACGGTGACCGGCTCGAAGCAGAGTTCAACAGCCGCGCAGCAAACCGCGGTGGCTCAATACACCAAGTACGTCCAAGGGCAAACGAAGGAATTGTCTACTCGCACTGCTGCCTTCGCCGCCGCTTACAAAGCCGGAAACACGGCTCAAGCTAAGGCGCTGTACGCCTCCGCGCGCGAGCCGTACGAGAGCATTGAGCCAGTCGCCGAGTCGTTCGGGGATCTAGATCCAAAACTCGATGCCCGCGTCAATGACGTCGAGCCTGGACAGCAATGGACCGGTTGGCATCGCATCGAAAAGGATTTGTGGGCCCCTGGTGGCAAGCCGTTGAATGCCACCCAGCGCGCAGCGCTTGCTGATCAACTCCTCGCTGACACACAAGAGCTCCAGGAAAAGGTCAATAGCGGACTTGACCTCGATGTCAGCAAGATCGGCAACGGTGCCAAGGAACTGATGGACGAAGTTGCGACGAGCAAAGTCACCGGAGAAGAAGACCGCTATTCCCACACCGACCTGCAGGACTTCCAAGGAAACATTGACGGCGCGAAGGCCGCATTCGAAGCCTTGGAGCCGATTGTTCAAGCCAACGATGCGGCATTGGTGAGCAAGCTCAATACCGAGTTCGCCAATGTCCAAGCCATGTTGAACAAGTACAAGCGCGGCAGTGGCTATGCGCCCTATACCGAGCTGACCAAGGCTCAGGTCAAAGAGCTCGCGACGCAGGTCGATGCGTTGAGCGAGCCGTTGTCGAAGTTGACCACTGCCGCTTCGAAGTAGCTCACGCAGATGACAGGTAGTGGGCCTGAGGTCTCGCGTCGATCTCTGCTGGGGGCTGTTGGCATTGGTGCGGCAGGATTGGTGGTCGGTGGAGTAGCCGGCGCAACTGCCGCCTCGGCATCGGATTCGCTTCACGAAGAAGCATCCGGAATAGTGCCGTTCTACGACGGACATCAAGCCGGTATTACGACGCCGCCACAAGATCGGGTCGAAATTGCCGCGTTCGATGTAACTGCACCAGACCGCCAGTCCCTCATCGAGATGTTGCAGCAGTGGACGTCAGCTGCATCGAACATGACTGCGGGCCAGCAGGCGGTTGCCGGCGGCGCCGTCGATGGACCACCCGATGCACCACCAACTGATACCGGTGAAGCACTCGGACTCCCGGCATCGGAATTGACTCTGACATTCGGGGTCGGCGCGACATTGTTCCGCGATGCGACCGGTAAGGATCGCTTTGGCATTGCGAACAAGCGTCCGGCCAACTTGATCGACATGCCAGCCTTCCCAAAAGACGATCTGGATCCGCTGCTGTGTGGCGGCGACTTGGTCGTTCAGGCATGTGCCAATGACGCGCAGGTGGCCTTCCATGCAATTCGCAATCTGGCGCGTGAAGCACACGGCTCCGCGGTTATTCGTTGGGTTACCCAGGGATTTGGTCGGACTGCCGCAACATCGGCGCCAGGTCAGACAACGCGCAACCTGTTCGGTTTCAAAGACGGCACTCTCACGATCACCGATAAGGAGGCCAAGGCCCAGGACGACTTCGTCTGGGCCGAAGCAAGTGATGGAACGCCCTGGATGGCTGGCGGCACCTATCTGGTCGCGCGCCGAATCCAGCAAGTAATCGAAACCTGGGACCGCACATCTCTTGAGGACCAGCAGAAAGTCATCGGACGGTTCAAGGGTTCGGGTGCGCCGCTTTCGGGCGGCACCGAATTCAGTCCACTTGACCTCACGAAGACTGGCCCGGATGGGCAGCCGCTCATTCCAACCGATGCGCATGTTGCGGTGGTCTCACCCGAAAAGCATGGCGGTACCCGGTTGCTGCGGCGTGGATATTCGTTCACGGATGGCGTCGATGACACTGGTCATCTCAATGCCGGGCTCATGTTCCTGGCGTTCGTTCGCAACCCTGCCACCCAGTTCGTCCCCATCCAGATGTCGATGTCGAGCTCGGATCACATGAACGAATACATCAAGACCCACGGGTCTTCGCTGTACGCAATTCCGCCTGGCCTGACCAAGCCAGGCCAGTACTGGGGTCAGCAGATCTTCGCCTGAGAGACTTTTCGACGCCTTTCACGCTAGGCATGCCGCGAGGCACACCCTGATAACCGATAAGCGGACATCCATGACCGGGGGGATTGTGCGTTTGTGCGCATAGCCACGTACCCTTGAGCCACGCGGGACCAATTAGGTCCGGGGGAGTTCGAGATGATCTGGAGGAGCCGGTGACTGTTCGTCGCGGCATTCCAGAAGCCACGGTTGCGCGGCTACCGATCTATCACCGGGTGCTCGCGAGCTTGCAAGATCGTTCAGTCCGGACTGTTTCCAGTGAGGAACTCGCAGCCCAGTCAGGCGTCAACTCGGCAAAACTACGAAAAGACCTGTCCCACCTGGGGTCGTACGGGACTCGCGGTGTCGGCTACGACGTCGAATATCTGATCTACCAAATCGCACGTGAACT
>JAHEXM010000276.1 GCA_023252115.1 Micrococcales bacterium
CGGCCACGAACCCGATCCCCACGGCCAGCCACTGTAGAGGGCGGAGTTTCTCCTTCAAGACAATGACGCCGATCAAGACGGAAACCAACGGGTTGATGAAGTAGCCCAGAGACGCCTCGATCGTGTTGCCGGTGGTTACCGCAAAGACGTAGGTCAGCCAGTTGATGACGATCAAGAATCCGGCGATGGACAAGGTGCCCATGATGCGCCGGTTCTTGAGCGCCGCAGCAATCTTTCCCCACCCACGGGTTGCCGTAATGATCAGGGCACAGAAGATCAGCGACCAGATGACTCGGTTGGCCACGATTTCGATGCTGTTCGCCGGCAGGAGCAACAAGAAATACAGCGGCATCATGCCCCACAGGCCATAGGCGCCAACTCCGAAGAGCACACCCGTCGCGGCTTCTGACCTGGCAGCTTTGACCGCTTTTTGTGGGGTGGTGGGGAGGGGATTGCTCTGAGCTTGGCTGGAAGTCACAGTCCCCATAACAACACCTAGGCGGAATATAGTCCAAGTCCACTTGAACTTGAGTGGACCTAGCCCGGGGCTACCGCGGTCAACGGACTAGAACACGAGCTGCACATTCCCGCTGAGAACCGGCGCATTGCTCGTGCCGTTGGATTGGAAGCCCAAGATCTTAATCGGGTTTCCGCTGGCGCTCACGCTGAGGTTGGAGAGCGCGCAGCCGGTCAACAGCCATTGGTTGGCGCTGTGATTAGTTGCCTTGACGTTGCTGTACCAGAGGGTGTTGCCGGTGAAAGTAGGTGGGAGCAGCCCGTCCACCACCACACCCGTTCCGGGGTCAAGTACCGTCCCACCTATGGGGAACGCAACGTTACTAGTCCAGCGAGCCCCGCCACCACCGTTGCTGTGGTTGAAGGTGTTGCCGGACAAGGCGCCGTGGTTCCAGTTATCTGAGGTCTGAGCACCGTAGGGGCTGGTCTTGGAGTACGCGTAGTAGGCGCCGTAGCAATTCACCGCAACGTTAGAGGTGGCCGTGAGATTTCCGGAGCTGTTCCAGATGGCCAAGCGGTTGGCCGTGAAGATGTTCTCGGACAAGGAGCAATATTCGGCTCGATCGGTGAAGGACACCCCGAAGTAGCAACGGACAAAGTTGTTGCCCTGGATATGGCCGCGGTAGGCGAAGTAGTCGTCGCCGGTTGAGCCCGTGACGACAACGCCGGCACCCAACCAGAAATTGAAATTACAATTCGTGACCCGGAAACCCGTGCAGCGAGTCAAACGGATGGCTGTGTGAGCAAAGTTGGCGGCCTGGTTGATGGGATCTTGTGAACGGCCCTGGAACGTCACACCCCTGACCGTGACGTTGCTCTTGGACGTGGCCACGAACGCGGCGGTGTCATCAGAGATCACCGTAACGGTTGCGCCATTGCCCTCGATCAAGGCATTGTTCGGCAGATTAACCGACTCAGCCAAGGTGTATGTTGCGCCAGCAACGAGCTGAACCTGCGCAGTGAGGCCCAGAGTCGCGGCCCAGTCATCGCCAGGGCTCAGTACAGGAAGGGCGACATCACCAGTGGCTGCTTGAGCAGCGGGGGCAAGAGCGACTCCGGATGGCGCCGAGGCCGGCAACGCCAGCGCCGGTCAGCATACTGCGGCGTCCCACGAAAGAGGATGGACGTACCATGTAGGTTCTCCTTTGACTTGCAAGCGGCATGAAGACTATTGCTGTCCAGAGCATACGCATCGCTAGGGGACCACGGATCAGTTAGACGGAATATGACACGAGGAAGCTGACTGCTTCACACGAGCCAATAAGTCGGGGCGCATAGGGCGGAATTGCGGCTCTGGTGTGCAAGAGTTGATCCATTGATGTTGCACTTCACCGTTTCGAAAAGGACTTCTCTCTTGGTTACTTTGAGCGCTCCTCGCCCGTTCCGCGTCGCCATTATTGGTTCGGGGCCGGCAGGTATTTATGCTGCGGACATTTTGACTAAGTCGCAGGAGGTTGCTGAAGGCGAAGTTCAGGTCAGCATTGACCTTTTCGAATCACTGCCAGCGCCCTACGGCCTCATTCGTTACGGTGTTGCCCCCGATCACCCCCGGATCAAGGGCATCATGAATGCCCTCCATAAAGTCTTGGACCGGGGAGACATTCGCTTTTTTGGCAATGTTAGCTATGGTCGCGACGTGACGTTGGCCGAGCTGAAGTCGTTCTACGACGCCATCATCTTTGCCACAGGCGCCACCAAGGATGCCGTGCTGAATATCCCCGGGATTGAGCTGGAAGGGTCGTTCGGCGGCGCCGATTTCGTCTCTTGGTACGACGGCCACCCTGATGTTCCCCGGGATTGGCCGCTGAGCGCCAAAGACATTGCCGTCATTGGCAATGGCAATGTCGCCTTGGACGTGGCACGGGTATTGTCCAAGCATGCTGACGAACTCCTGAGCACCGAGATTCCTGAGAATGTGTACGCCGCGCTGAAGGACTCTGCCGTCACTGATGTGCACGTCTTTGGTCGTCGCGGGCCGGCCCAGGTGAAGTTCACGCCTCTGGAACTGCGGGAACTTTCCCATTCGCGCGACGTCGACATTGTCTTGTACGAGGAGGACTTCGACTTCGATGAGGCCTCGGATCTTGCCATCAAGAGCAACAACCAGGTCAAAATCATGGTCAATACACTGACCAACTGGCTCGTGGAGCAGGACGATGAGGCAGATCATGAGCCCGCCTCCCGCCGCCTGCATCTGCACTTCCTCCATACCCCGGTGGAGATCATTGGCACGGATGGCCACGTTTCCGGGATTCGTTTTGAGCGTAATGAGCTCGACGGAACAGGCAATGTTCGTGGCACGGGGGAGTTCACCGACTATCCCGTGCAGGCGGTGTACCGGGCGGTGGGGTATCTCGGCTCGGAGCTGCCCGAGCTCGCCTTTGACTCTCGCCGCGGGGTGATCCCCAACGACGGCGGACGAGTCTTGGACGGCAACGGCCAGCAGGTGCCGGGCCTCTATGCGACGGGGTGGATCAAGCGTGGACCGGTGGGCCTCATCGGTCATACCAAGGGTGACGCCCTGGAAACCATTGGCTGCCTCCTGGAAGATCGGAGCAGCCTTCCCGTCGCCGAGCGACCAGACGAGAGTGAAATCGTGGACCTGCTGACCTCTCGCGGCGTCGAGTTCACCAGCTGGGAGGGATGGGGCAAGCTGGATGCCTATGAAAAGCATTTGGGAGAAAGCTATGTACCGGCTCCTGGCGTGGAGGTAGTTCGTGAGCGCATCAAGGTTGTCGACCGCGATGAAATGGTAAATATCTCCAAGTGATCGGGAGTGCATCACTGCGCTGACTGACGCTCCAAACGGTTCTGTGACAGAAAATTACAAGATTCTCATCTCAGCATCCGAGATCAAATCTTTAAAATACAATTATTCTGATAACGCTAGCTATTGTGGGTGGGTTCCAAAATACCTGAGGATTAAGCGATTTCCATGAACCTATTCAGAACCAAATCCATCGAGAGTTCTCTAGCTGACGCTCAAGAGCCAGGCCGTGGTCTCAAAGGATCTCTAACGACGTGG
>JAHEXM010000277.1:0-981 GCA_023252115.1 Micrococcales bacterium
GGTTGGTTGGCAGCACCGCAAACATCGACGAGATTTTGTTGCCAGCAGTGTTGCGTTCATCTTCGGTTCGAACCGAGACCGGCACCATCGCGACAAGCGGCGCTTCAGGCAACGCGTCGCGATCGATTAGCCAACGTCGCAGCGCACCGGCCGACATCGCCATCACGACATCGTTGACTGTGACGCCATGCGCGTTCTTTACGGCCTTTACGTCGTCGAGGCTTACGCTTCGAAAAGTCCAGCGTCGGTGCGCAGAGACGGAGTGGTTGAACGGCGTGCGCGGCGGCATGAGCGATGCGCCCGTCAATTGCCCACCGTCAACTTCTTCGCGGCGCAGGACTTTGTCGAAAGCCTTCGAGGCGTACGGCTTGATCACGCTGCTCAGTTCAGGTGCAGCACCATACAAATGCCCCATCAGTTGCGCGGTTTGCCACGGTCGCCTACCAAAATCCAGAGCGGCGCGGCCGAGGAGCTCAGCGCTACCTGGTGGTGACTCCGGTTTCCAGTCATCGACCGGCACTGCTCGGCCATTGGGATCAACATCGAGCAAGGCCGTCATCAGTTCGGCACCCGACGCACCATCGATAGCTGAGTGGTGAATCTTGGTGTACATCGCAACTCGGCCGTCCTTGAGTCCCGAGATTAGGTACGTCTCCCAGAGCGGGCGACGCATATCGAGCCCGCGCGAATGCAATCGCGCGATCAGCTCCTTGAGCTGATCGTCGTTTCCCGGCGCTGGAAGCGCGAGCTCACGCAGATGAAACTCAAGGTCAAAGTCAGGGTCTTCAATCCAATAAGGCTGATCGAGTCCGAGTGGAACAGTGACAAGGCGACGTCGCAGCAGTGGGACCAACGGAAGTCGTTCTTGCATCAATCGAACGAAGCGCTCAAATGTCAGCGGTTCGGGTGCCGTGCTTGGGTCGAGGATGCACACTCCGCCGACGTGGCCTGTTGTCGTACGCGTCTCGAGCGCAAGGAACG
>JAHEXM010000277.1:991-3539 GCA_023252115.1 Micrococcales bacterium
CTGAGCTGTTGCACGGTTTCTCCTGCAGGTCACGAAAGTTATCTCGACCGTAGCAATAGCAATTCTCAAGACTTTTAGTGTGTAGCCATATCCGAGAGAGACAGAGACCTGCCTGAGGCGGCACAGTAGGCAAATGCAAGCTATTCACGCGATTCTGCATGCGCTGCAACTGGCATTTGCGATGGCTTGGCAAATTACCTGGCCACTTATTCTCGGCTTCGGGTTGTCGGCCGCAATTCAAGCTGTTGTGCGAAAAGACGGCGTCTCAAAATTGCTGCCCGACGACAGGCCAAAGAGCCTTGCTGTTGCTGCCGGCCTTGGTATCGCGTCCTCATCGTGTTCGTACGCCGCAGTCGCTTTGGCGCGTGCTCTGTTCCGCAAGGGAGCAAACTTCACGGCCGCGATGGCGTTTGAAATCGCGAGCACCAACTTGGTGATTGAGCTTGGCATCATCTTGGCATTGGTGTTGGGCTGGCAATTCACCCTCGCCGAATTTGTCGGCGGTCCATTGATGATCATCATCTTGGCACTGCTGTTTCGGTTGTGGCTGCGCAAAGAAATTGTCGTGGCAGCCCGCGAGCAGGCCGACAAGGGGATTGCTGGCTCGATGGAGGGCCATGCCGCGATGGACATGAGCGTGCAGGGGGAAGGCTCGGCTTGGCGCCGACTCTTTTCGGGTGCGGGCTTCACTTCGACATCGACCTTTTTTGTCATGGACTGGGCTGCGGTGTGGAAGGACATCGTTGGTGGCTTGTTGATTGCTGGTGCATTCGCGGCATGGGTGCCGATGATGTGGTTGCAGGACTTCTTCCTGACCGACAATCCGATTTTGTCGAAAATTTGGGGACCAATCGTTGGCCCATTCGTCGCAATGATCAGCTTTGTTTGCAGTGTGGGCAATGTGCCATTAGCAGCAGTGCTGTGGAATGGCGGCATCAGCTTTGGTGGTGTCATCAGTTTCATTTTTGCTGACCTGATCATCATTCCGATTCTGCTTATCTATCGTCGTTACTACGGCACCAAGATGATGATTCGAATATTTATCTGCTTTTACATTGCGATGGCCGGAGCCGGTTACATCATCGAGATTCTGTTTGGACTATTGGGAATCATTCCCACTGAACGCAATGCGACCATCACCGATGGTGTGATCTCGTGGAATTACACGACGTACCTCAACATCTTGTTCCTGTTGATCGCCGCGGCATTTATTTGGCGGTTCTTTACGACTGGTGGGATGGCAATGTTGCGAATGATGGGCGGGTCCCCTGAAATGGCCGACGAGCCGTCCCACGATCACTAAGCCGAGAACTACATAGACAGTTGGTTACCGGTCCTGGACTTGATGAGGCGCAGCAAAGACTTTGACGCAAGCTCGTCGAGTTGAACAGAGCCATCGTCAAGTGAGTAAACGCGTCCCATGTCCAAAGCGCTCGCAATTTCGCGGGCGCGTACCGAAGCTTCGTTCCCGCGCCCGGCACGGCGCTGTTCGATCTCTGCATATTCGGCTTCTTGGGTGGCCCGCTGTCGGTCGACCTGCACATGGATCGGGCACTTGGAATGGCCTGGCTTTACGGCCCGCCCGCACTTAACGGTTCCAACGCCACGCTTGTGGTACTGCTCCGTGCATGCTGATCTTGGATCTGCGGTCATGGCCGCAGTCTGCCGGAACCGGCGGTGGTCGGTGGCATTGGCACGCCGAACCTGATGGTGAGTGTCCGGGTTATCAACGCAATGACGGTGCTATTCGCCAAGTACAAGCCCGCGCATCAGGCTCTCGGCCGATGCCAGCTCGATCTCTCGCGGTTCCTGGGTGAAGTCATGCTCTGTTCGAAGTTCATACATCTGTTTGAGCTCAGTCGATTCGATAACGGTTTCAATACGTTCGTGACGCACGGCTTCAGTTGGTAGCGGACCCGCGAGTGCCTGTTCCAAGTCTTGCACCGAAATATCAACGAATCCGATCGTAAGGACGTCCCGCGGATCAGTCAGGCTGACCGAATTGAAGACTCGAGTGGGAACGCCGAATCCCACATCGGCCTCCCATTCTTTGATGAACTGCTCAAAAGTCGCGCCCTCTTTAAGCCTGCGAACAAAAACCGACACGATCACAATGAGACCCTTTCGATGTCTAGGTCAGAGTTGTCGCTTCTCACTGTGACCGGATCGGAATCCGGACGCAACCTCCAGGAATCGGTGACGGCCTTCCGGTATTTGCCGGTGTTGTCACGCACGGTCATCGTTTGTTTGCAGATTGCTGAACAAACCCGTGCGCACGACAAGTGGCCGCGCATTCAGTAGCACGATCCGGATTCAATAGTTCCCATGAAAGCGGCGGGAGACGGCAGAGGCTTCCGTGCGGGAGTATCAGCAATTGCCGTATGCGGACTCGCCATTGCTACTTCGGCAATCCCGCTCGTTGTCGATGCACCTGCTGCAAATGCTGCAGCGACCCAATGCGGGCAGGTATTTATTGGCTGGTCGTCGTGGTTGTCCGGTCACGGTGTCCCTGTGTATGCCAACTCGCCCGCGGGATCCAATTCACTTT
>JAHEXM010000278.1:0-378 GCA_023252115.1 Micrococcales bacterium
AAGATCGATGGCACGTTACTCAAGCCCGGCGACACGTTTTCGCTGAACGGCACTGTTGGGGAGCGCACAGTCGCCAACGGGTTCACCACGGGTTTTGTCGTTGGCGAAGGCGGCAAGTTGCAGGAAGACCTGGGCGGTGGAGTTTCTACGGCCGCGACGGCGCTGTGGACCTCGGTGTTCTTCGGAGGCCTTGAGCGGGTGGAGCAAGGCACTCACCTGATCTGGATTTCCCGCTATCGGCCGGGACTCGAGGCAACGGTTGCTTGGGGCCAACTGGATCTGAAATTCCGTAACGACACCAATCACGGCGTATTGATCAGCATGAAGGCGACGAATACTTCGGTGACGGCCACACTCTGGGGAACTAAGGACTACGAC
>JAHEXM010000278.1:388-3538 GCA_023252115.1 Micrococcales bacterium
CGTCGCCGACGTGCGTTCCGCAACCTGGCGCCCCAGGGTTCGACATCAATGTGCGACGCATCTTCAACAAAGACGGCAAAGAAGTTAAGTCGCAGACGTTGAGCACTCACTACATCCCGGAACCAAAGGTAACTTGCTCAGGCCCAACCAAATTGCCGACTTAGCTGAGCTGATTACTCGGGACCGAGAGTGGGGCTCGTTTCCAAGATTTGCTGAACGCGGCCTTGGTTCGTTTTACCTGTGTTTGCCATGGAATCGATGCAATGTCGGGTCGATTTGCTTGTGTGTAGGCAACGCGTGATCCATTGCGCACCAATACGTATCGGGTTTGCCCACCTTGACATGGGGTGAATCTGATCTCTACCACTGCGATCTGGAATGCTCCCGATTGAGCAATCGAACGCCGTCGTCGATGTAGCTGCGTT
This sequence comes from Micrococcales bacterium, assembly GCA_023252115.1. GTDB lineage: Bacteria > Actinomycetota > Actinomycetes > S36-B12 > UBA10799 > JAHEXM01. The sequence goes on from JAHEXM010000278.1 coordinate 814, forward strand.
CATATGCTCGGGGTTGAGACTGGAACGCGCTTCCAATTCTTCGCAAGTGCTGCCCGTGTGCGTTGCACCTGTGCATCCGCCGAGACGGCAGCTATGTGCAAAGTTGATGCAATGGAGAGCGCCACTCGAGAACCCTTTCGCACTAGGACGTAACGATACTCAGATCCTTCGCACCCAACGACCCGTTCCTCAACTACGGCAGTTTGGACGGCCCCCGATTGAACATTGGAACTCGAGATCGGGACGAATTGCTGCTCCTGGCCCTCGGGCACTTCGTCGGGCAGGTAGAGATCGAAGAGTCGGTTCACGGTTTTCTTAGCGACCTTGGCATTTTTGAAACGTGCAATCTGGGCAAACCACCCGTCCGGTGACCCTGGCCCATCCCCGCACGCGTAAGTGGGATCCGCAAATTCAACACTCGGACATGATTTCGCGATCGTGCAGTCATTCTTCGTCTTGACAAGTGGAGCAAGTCCGAGACCGTCGCGTTTAGGGAGAATCTGGGCGGGCGTTGGCGCTTTCGCTTCGGCCGCGCCGGGAACAGCGATTAACGCGGTAGCCGCGACAAGCGTTGCGGCCATCGCCGTTCCGGCACGTTTGGTGGTCGACATTCCAGCTCCTCACCGGACGAATCCTTCCTCAGAATTACATGGCTTTCGGGCCGAGTCCCAGGTGGACGCCGGCGGGTCACCCGTTCGCCGATCGATTAGCAGCCGGCGAGCGCGGGTCGGTTGGGCATAGCTATAGCGGCGCTGAGATACTGACTCGTACACGACCGGCCGGCGTCGAATCTTCGACGCTGTCGACAAAGGAGCGTCCCACCGTGACGTACGTCATCGCAGAGACCTGTGTCGATCTCAAAGACAAGGCCTGCATCGAAGAATGCCCCGTCGACTGCATCTACGAGGGCGAGCGGATGCTCTACATCCACCCCGACGAGTGCGTCGACTGTGGTGCCTGCGAGCCGGTTTGCCCGGTTGAGGCGATCTTCTATGAAGATGATGTGCCCGAGGAATGGCGTGACTACACAGCTGCCAACGCGGAGTTCTTTAACGAGCTTGGTTCGCCCGGTGGTGCAGCAAAGTTGGGTCTAATCGAGAAAGACGTTCCGCTTGTAGCGGCACTGCCACCGCAAGAACATGATGAGTAGTTGGCCCCACACCAGCTACCGGATTTTCCGTGGGACAAGCTCACCAAGTTCGGTGAATTAGCCGCTGAGTACTCCGATGGCATCTGCAACCTGTCAGTAGGCACGCCCGTTGACCCAGTTCCGCAGGTGATCCAAGACGCACTGCGCGATGCCGCTGACTCACCCGGCTATCCGACATCGCATGGCGCTGCCGAACTGCGCGAAGCGGTAGTCGACTGGTTTGCCAGGACGGCGCACGTGCCCAATCTTGACCCGCTCAATGTGTTGTCCACCATCGGTACCAAGGAATTCATCGGGGGATTGCCCACCTACCTTGGCCTCGGCAGAGATGACCTCGTGGTTATCCCCACGACGGCTTACCCGACTTACGACGTCGGGGCACAGTTCGCCAAGTGCCAGATCATCGCGACGGACTCCTTGACTTCGCTCGGGCCGCAGGTTCCGAAACTCATTTGGCTGAACTCGCCATCTAATCCAACTGGCAAGGTTCTGCCAACTGAGCATCTGCGCAAAGTTGTCGAATGGGCGCGCGAGCGCGCTGTGCTCGTTGCCAGCGATGAGTGCTACTTCGAACTTGGTTGGGATGCCGAGCCGATTTCGATTTTGCACCCGGACGTCTGCGGCGACTCCCACGACGGCATTCTCGCGGTCCATTCCTTGTCAAAGCGGTCAAACATGGCCGGCTACCGGTACGGCTACGTCGCTGGCGACCCCAGGGTCATCGCGCAGCTGTTGGAGCTTCGCAAGCACATGGGCATGATGGTTCCAACGCCGATTCAAAGAGCTGCGACTACTGCTTTGCGCGACGACGAACATGTCGCGATTCAGCGCGAGCGGTATTTCGAGCGCCGAGCAGCTCTGATAGTTGCGCTCACTGCGGCGGGATTCCGCATTGACAATTCCGAGGCCGGCTTGTACCTGTGGGCCACGCGAGACGAACCCTGCTGGGACACCGTCGGCTGGTTTGCCGATCGCGGGATCTTGGTTGCCCCGGGTGACTTCTATGGACCCTCTGGGGCCAGCCACGTGCGGATTGCGTTGACAGCTACCGACGAACGGGTGGCGTCTGCAGCTCAGCGGCTGCGTGGGTAGGTGCGCGACCACTAACGTCGCGCTATGAGCGACTCAACTTTGCAACATCCTGGCGGCGAGCTTCCGTTGGCCCGAATTCCAGCAGTCGAGGGCGAGGATGGCCTTGACGTCTCGAACCTGCTCAAAGAAACGGGATGCGTGACGCTGGACCCTGGGTTCGTCAACACTGCCTCGTGCACGTCGACCATTACCTACATCGATGGCGACAAGGGAATCTTGCGCTACCGCGGCTATCCCATTGAGCAGCTGGCCGCGAATTCGACCTTCGTTGAAACATCGTCGCTGTTGATCAATGGCGAGCTGCCAACTGCTCCTGAACTCACTGCTTTCACCACGCAACTGCGGATACACACGATGCTGCATGAAGACCTAAAGAACTTCTTCGACGGGTTTCCTTCGGATGCGCATCCCATGCCGGTGTTGTCCAGTGCAGTTAGCGCGCTTTCGACGTTCTACCAGGATTCACTCGACCCGTTCGACCCA
>JAHEXM010000279.1 GCA_023252115.1 Micrococcales bacterium
TGGCATCGTCGGCGGCACCAATGCTTGCCGCGGTGCCAACGGACATGCGCGCAACCGCCGGACGCCGCGTACCAGCCAAATGCGGTTCACCTTCTTGCAAGACTCCCAAGTCCAAGAGCAAGCGCCAGGTCGCAAGCAATGCTTGCCCGGCCGCGGGTGTCGGTGAAACTGGCGGTGTCATGTTGGGAGCGGCAGCGCGCTCGCCCGACCATCCAGCCAAAGCGTTGAACTCGCGCCGTATCTCGCCGCTTTCGCCCGCGCCGATTGTGTGATCCATTTCGTTTGCGACGGCAGCGAGAACGCGGGAATCAGTCATTGCAAAGCTGTCGCGCACGACCTTGGGGAATGGACGCTCCCGGCCTTCCCAGTCGACGTAGGACCCGGCTCGCTCCGTATCCACGGCCACCGGCAAAACCACATCGGCACTTTGCGCAACCTCAGACATCCGGGTTTCAAGACTGACGACGAAATCAACCTTGGCTAGTGCGGCACGAAATGCAGAAATATCTGGGACGTCGTTGATCTCAACTCCGCCCACGATCAGCGCACCAATCCGGGCTTCGGGTGCATCTTCACCTTCGGCTGGCTCGATCGTGTCATCGTGCGCATTGATCGCTTCGACAATTCCCGGGTAGCTCAGACCTTGTTCGGTGGGTAGCTCATCATCAGAGATGTTCCAGGCCTCGGCGATTTCACGACGGGCAACGGCATCGTTTAACGGTCGTCCGCCTGGCAGAAGACCCGCCAACGCCCCAGCGTCTGCGGCACCTCGTTCGCCAGCACGGCGTGGAACCCAAGCAAGCGATGCGCCGGATTCAGCAGCAAGCGCTAAAGCCGCAGAAATCGCACCAGGTGCGGCTGCAAGACGCTCGCCTATCAAGATGACCGCGCCCGGCTGACTCAATGCATTCGCAACGCCCGTTGCTGCCTCACTGAGTCCAGCCGACTTCGTCCGTAAAGCTTCGAGCACTTGGCCTTCACCACCGGGTGCAGCAGCCAGAACCACACCGGAAGCTTTCGCAAAACCTGGGCTGGCCCACGGCGCAATCGCTGCGACTGTCGTTGTGCCAGCTAGTGCTCCCTTGCGCAAGCGCAAGAAAATCATTGGAGACTCTTCTTCCGGTTCAAGGCCGGCCAGCAGAACAATCGGGGCGCGCTCGATATCGGCGTAAGTCACACCGAGACCCGCTCCAGCAACCATTGATGCAAGAAGCTGAGCCTCTTCGTCCGAACTTGGGCGCGCCCGGAAGTCGATGTCGTCCGATCCGAGAGCAACACGCGTGAACTTGGCGTAGGTGTACGCATCTTCGCGCGTCAAACGACCGCCGGTAAGCACTGCCGCGCGACCACGCGCCGCGTTTAGCTTGTCTGCCACCAAGCCCAAGGCCTCGGGCCATGACGCGCCCCGAAGCTCACCGTCTTCACGAATCATCGGGGTTTTGATGCGGTCAGCTTCGAGGTAGGGGAAGGCGAAGCGACCCTTGTCGCAGTTCCAGTCTTCGTTTACTTCTGGGTCTTCCCATGCAAGCCGGCGTTGGACGACATCGCGTCGGTAGTCCGTACGAAGTGCGCATCCGCTCGCGCAGTGTTCACACGCGGTCGGCGTCGACACCAAATCGAACGGGCGTGACTTAAAGCGGTAGTCAGCACTGGTCAGAGCACCGACCGGACAAATCTGAACCGTGTTGCCGGAAAAGTAAGAGTCGAACGGGGTGTCATCCGAAATCGCAACTTGCTGTTGTGCCCCACGTTCGAACAATTCGATAAATGGGTCGCCCGCGATCTGGTCGGCAAAACGCGTGCAGCGAGCACACGACACACAACGTTCGCGATCGAGCAGAATCTGAGCCGAAACCGGAATTGGCTTCGGGAAGGTTCGCTTTACGCCTTCAAAGCGCGAAATTCCCGAGCCGTGCGACATCGCCTGGTTCTGTAGCGGACATTCGCCGCCCTTGTCACACACTGGGCAGTCCAACGGGTGATTGATCAGCAGAAACTCCATGACGCCGCGTTGTGCGGTGTCCGCTTCTTCACTCGTGACCTGGGTCTTGACGACCATGCCGTCAGTTAGCACTCCAGCGCATGCTGGTTGCGGCTTGGGCATCCCCTCGATCTCAATCAGACACATGCGGCAGTTGGCCACGGGATGCAGCATCGGGTGATCACAAAATCGCGGGATCTCGATGCCGATTTGCTCAGCCGCTCGAATGATCAACGTGCCTTTGGGCACTGTAATCGTGATGTCATCGATCGAGCAGGTGATCATCTCAACTGGGGCGACGCCACTGCCGGTCTTGTTGTCAGTCACGGTCATGAAGTCGTCACCCCCGTAAACACAGCAGTTGCGCGGGGATCGAAGATGTCGTCAGCGGGAGTGTGGATTCCATCTTCAAACTCGTTGCGGAAGTATTTAAGCGCCTGCGGGTACGGCGTAGCTGCGGCATCACCAAGTGCGCAGAAAGATCGTCCCAAGATGTTGGCGCAGAGTTCGTCGAGCTTGGCCAGGTCTTCTTCTTTGCCAGTGCCGTCAGCGAAGCTGTGCAACAGCTGATCGATCCACCACGTTCCTTCACGACATGGCGTGCACTTGCCGCACGACTCGTGCTTGTAGAAGTCGAGCCATCCAGTAATGGCTTGCACTACTGAAGTGGTGTCGTCAAAAACCATCGGTGTTGCGGTGCCAAGCATGGTGCCGACTTCGACCATGTCCTCGTACGTCAACGGGGTATCGAGGTGGTCAGCGGTCAAGAGTGGCACCGAAGAACCGCCGGGAACCCAGAACTTCAGCGTGCGCCCGTCGCGAATGCCGCCCGCGTACTCCAAGAGCTCGCCCATGGTGATGCCCAGTGGGGCTTCGTAAATACCGGGGCGCTTAACGTGACCCGAGACGGCAAACACTTTGATGCCCCGCGACTTGTCCGTGCCATACGACGCGTACCAGTCAGCACCGTTACGCAAGATGTGCGAAACGCTTGCGATCGTCTCGACGTTGTTCACCACGGTTGGTGATGCGTACAGGCCAGCAACTGCTGGGAATGGTGGCTTAAGTCGCGGTTGACCGCGTCGCCCCTCGAGCGAATCAAGAAGCGCGGTTTCTTCGCCACAGATGTAGGCCCCGGCACCCGCATGCACTGTGATGTCGAGATCGAAACCTGAACCCAAGATGTTCTTGCCCAGGTAACCGGCGTCGTAGGCCTCGCGAACTGCACCGAACATGCGCCGAATTACGTGTGGCACTTCACCGCGGATGTAAACGAACGCGTGGTTTGCCCGAATCGCATATGACGCGATGATCATGCCTTCGATCAGTTCCTGCGAACTAGCCAGCATGAGCGGGATGTCTTTGCATGCTCCCGGTTCGGACTCATCAGCGTTGACCACCAAGTAGTGCGGCTTGCCGTCACCTTGCGGAACAAAACTCCACTTCATTCCAGTCTGGAACCCGGCACCGCCGCGGCCTCGCAACCCTGAGTCCTTGACGACATTAATGATTGCATCGGGATCCATATTCAGCGCTTTGCGCAG
>JAHEXM010000280.1 GCA_023252115.1 Micrococcales bacterium
CTCTTCATCCACTGCCGATGCGCCGAACATTGCAGCTCCAGTCTCGTCGTTACCAAGAAAGAAGCTGTCGGCGATTGATGCAGATTCGATTTCGCTTGGCGAGACTAGATCCAGAGCTATGCCACTACCACCGTCCACAATGCGTGCGGTGTCATTAACGACGGTGACGAGTCGGGAGGACGGATCAGTCCAGCGCCGCATCATCACCTCTTGATTGGATCGCGAGGAGTCATCGCGATCCAACACTGAACGCGCCAGGGCGAGTCCAGTCAACTATGTTCGCTCGGACTCGCGACTCCCGTTTGATGTCATTCAGTGACGATATCTGGCGCCGAAATAACGCTTACACCGCGAAGGCACTGCGTCATTAATACGACATTGTCGAGCGTGGCTGAACTCCCAGAACTCTGCCCGTGCGAGGATCTTTCGCGTCATGGGTCAGTTCATTCGCCAACTCACAGGTGTCCGTTTTCTGGCGGCAGCCTGGGTAATGCTGTATCACTACCAGCCGGCACTTGCGACCGCCGGAATTCTGGTTCCGGTAGTTCACGAGATCCTGCGCGTGGGATCCCTTGGAGTTGACCTCTTCTTCACCCTCTCGGGCTTCATCCTGACTCACACGTACCTGACGAAAATCGGGCCAGCTTTCAAAGCGAAGAAGGCTGGCCACTTTTTGTGGTTACGACTTGCGCGCATCTATCCGGTTCATTTTGTGATGCTCAACATCGCTGGTATTGCCGTCATCGCGCAGGGCTTGGCCGGAGTCGGCAACGCACATGACCGAGATTGGCTCAATCCAATCGACTACATCAAACAGTTGCTGCTTATCCAAGAGTGGGGACCGAATCCAGAACGCGGATGGAACTTCGTGGCTTGGTCTCTGTCGATGGAGTGGCTCGCGTATCTGCTGTTTCCGTTCATCGTTCTTGTTCTTTTTTGGGCTCGCGACCGACTTCCCACGTGGGTGTTGGGTGTGGTGACATTTCTCTGCCTCACGCCATTGCTGTGGATCGGTTTCACCCGAACTAGCGACATCCTGCACGACCCGTTCCTGATCGGCGGCTGGGGATCGACCTATCGAATCCTGTGCGAATTCACGGCAGGCGGCTTCTTGTATTTGACCGTTCGCCGTCTCGCCGGAACAGACGGACCTTCAGCGCGGGTGCAGCAAGTTGCCCGGTGGTGCGCATGGCTGATTCCGGTCGTAATTCTGGCGACATCAATCGGCTTAGGAAATGTCCCTTCGCTGCAATGGCAGGGCCTGCCCAACGAGGCGCCTAAGTTCTATGTCTCGTTGATCCCCTTGCTAGTTGCCTGGATTGGCGCACTTGCACTGACTGACCGCGGGCCATCACGGTTCTTTTCGCATCGCCGCATGATCCTTGGCGGATTCATCTCGTACTCGCTCTACATGATTCATGACATTTGGTACGGACTGTGGAAAGCGGGAATGCAAGTCGTCGGTATCGATGGTGGCCCGCTGTATTTGATCGGCGTCGTCGGACTTGTCGGAATTGCCGTAGTTATTGCATACCTGATGTGGCGGATCGTTGAAGAACCTGCACGTGAATGGATGCGCGCACGGGTGGGCGTGCAACCCATGCCGGTGGAGGAAGCTGCAGAGGCAGCCACCCCAAAAAGCCTGTAACGTCAGGCTCAAATGCGCCTAGCGACGTTCAACCTGCTGCACGGCCAGCCGGTGACCGACAGCCACACCATCGGCGGGGCTGGACCGAGCCTAGATGCCAAATCAATTGACTTACCGACCTTCACTGACGTTGGACCACTGCGCAAAGCAGTTGAAGACCTCAACCCCGACGTCCTTGGACTACAAGAAGTTGATGTTCACCAGCCCAGAAGCGGTGGACACCATCAAGTCCGCGAAATCGCTGAAGCACTTGATGCGCCTTTTTGGCGTTTTGTGCCCACGGTTCGAGGCACTCCGGGCGCCCGATCAACGTTTGCTGCTGCTTCAACAGCTGACATCGAAGAGGCAGCGAATAGCGATGCCGATTTTGGACCGCGATACGGGATCGGAATGGTTTCACGCGTGCCAATACTCAGCTGGCAGGTGAAGCTATTTGAACCATCGCGCATACCGCTGCCGCTTCTGGTGCAAACAGGTGGACGCCCGCGTTTTCTTAAAGTTTCCGATGAACCGAGGGCCGCCATCGCGGTTGAGATTGAGCTCGATGGAATTGTCGTCACCGTCGCGACAGTGCATCTGTCATTCGTGCCCGGACGCAATGTGCGTCAGTTACGGCAGTTGCGTCATTGGTTGGTCAACCTCCCGCGACCGTTGATATTGATGGGTGATTTCAATCTGCCAGGAGTGCTGCCCCGCATTGTGAGCGGCTACTCACAGATCGTTTCGCAACCGACATATCCGTCATATAAGCCGCGGGTTCAATTCGACCATCTGTTGACCGATGGGATCAGCGAGACCAACAACGATGCGATGCGCCGATCAGTTCGTGTGCAGCATCTTGGCGTCAGCGATCACTGCGCCGTTGCGGTCGATATCGATCAGTTACGCCAGCAAGGTTGATTCGAGACCTGCCATATCTGGCAAGTTGTCGAAATAGACAACGTCGCCGGTGCGCACGTAGACAAAACCAGCGCGGATTGAATCAACCTCGACTCCTTGGATCTGGGCCCATGCCAAGCGATAAATGGCAAGCTGCAGTGGATCCGCATCTTGGGCAGCGTTTGTTTTCCAATCGACAACATCCCAGCCGTCCTCAGTTCGATAGACGGCATCGATCCGACCACGAATGACTCGACCAGCTACCACCAGTGCGAACGGAGCCTCGAGCACAAACGGAGCTTTGTCGCCATAGGGAGACTCAGCAAATCCCAGCTTCATACCCTCGAGCTCATCGTCCGAGACGATGTCATCATCGACAACTCCTGGGAGTTCGTCGAACAGGGTGTGCTGACCAAAGGTGTCTTCGACCCACAAGTGGAATCGAGTCCCGCGGCGCGCCGCCTGAGATGGGCGACGTGGCATTGGACGCAGCAAGTCTTGCGCAAATGCATCGGGATCCTTGGCCAGCGCCATCACGGCCGACGCCGACAGCGACGGTGGTATGACTACCGCCTCGACCTTGGTCTGAGCCCTGCTCTCATCCACGAGTAAGCCGATGTCCCGGTCAATGCGCGCAAACTCTCGAAGTTGCTCAGGCGAGAGTTTGGACACGGAATCGTCGGGTGTGGCAACCGCGTCTTTACTGCGAGCAGCAATGGCGGCTTTAACGAGTCCGGCAGCCTGCTGACGGTTCATTGTCACAATCGGGTCCGACTGCGGTGGCCATGACGCGGCCACCTTCACTTCGGTTGCCGGATTGACACCGTCTGGCTCCGGCTCCCAATGATCGGCTTCACCGCCGGTATCGGTTTGCGCATCGCGGATCACTTGCAGAAACGGTGATGTCTTGCGTGCCTTCTTTTGGGTCGCTCCCCATCGATGACCCGATGCGACCACAGTTCCGGCCGAACGTGTGACCCCT
>JAHEXM010000281.1 GCA_023252115.1 Micrococcales bacterium
TGTTGGTCGCCACGACGCATGATCCGGCAACGCCCTATCCGTGGGCCGTGTCGACGTCGAAGCAAATGCCGAATTCAACATTGCTCTCGTGGACTGGGGATGGACACACGGCGTATTTACGTGGATCGGAATGCGTGGACTCCAAGATGAACGCATATTTGATTAGCGGCACGGTGCCTGAAGCTGGGCAGACCTGCAGTTAGGACCAAACTGCGCTAATTACGTATTGCCGGTGCTCCGGGTGAAGTGATTACTCGGTGAACGAAACGTAGCTTTTCGATGGCCGCAAGGGTCGGGCTGAAGGGGTAAGGATCATCAAGGCCCATCGACCGACTGAGTTCGTTGAGGCCAATCGTCATCGGTACCCAGGCTGCGTACATGCTGTCGAAGTCGTCAGCTTGCACATTGACGGCAAGCCCCTCCGCTTGCGCTGTTTCGAAAGTGTCCGCAATGTGCAAAAGATGCGCGAAGGACTCGGCATAGTCTTCCCACGGATGTGCGGATGCATAAGCGGTGATGTAGTGCTCGGCCCAAGCACCGGTGTCGGTACGCGTGTAGTGACGTTGAAGTGCGTCGTTGTAGTCGGCTCGTTCATCGCCAAACAAGTCACGAAAGTCCTCAAGCAGTTCAGCGTTCGAATACACGTAGGCCTGCCAATGCCAATGACCAGTTTCGTGGCGAACATGTCCGAGAGGTGTGCGGTATCGCTCGCCGAGACTCTTTCTTTGTTCCGACAAGACTGCAGGATCAGCTTCGTGCATGTCGAGGGTGACGAGTCCGTTCTGATGGCCGATGACGACATCTTCGCCAGAGTCGGGCAGCACGCAACGAAACAGAAGCGGTGGGTTTGCTGTGCTCGGTTCGATTTCCAGACGAGTGAACTGCCGCCGTAGTCGGCGAATCGCGAGATTGAACGTGGCCATTTCGATGTTGCCGGGATTTGCCCCGGGATTGATGATCAGTACGCACGCTGGGCACCAGGCAAGATCGGGCGCGGTAAGCCAGTTGCATCCGTGAGCCGAGTGAGTCGCGCATCTTGTGTCGTTGGTGCTGTAGTTCATCGAGTCGCTGTCGAGTGAGTAGCCAACTGAGGTTCCGCAGTGGGCGCAGGTGTCGACGTCGAAGAAGAGTCGTGCCCCACATTTGGGGCACTCCAGACGACGCACTCGCCCAGTTTGGTGGTTGGTCGATCGCTAGGCGCGTCGGAGAGTGGTGTCTCAAGAACTCGCTTGTCGATCTTGTAGTTGGCTAGGGTTCCCAAAATCATGAGCCGGCTTGCGCCGGTGACGCCCGCATACGGGAGAAGAGATGAACCCTCTCAAGATCACCATGCGGCAGTTCGGCGCAGTTGCCCTTGCGATCTTTGTGGTCCAGCTCGACTACTTCGCTTTGACGCTGGCATTGCCCAGCATGGCGCGCGACTTTGGCACGACGCCCGAGAACCTGCAGTGGGTCGTGAGCGCGTACTTGATCGCCACCGGGATTGCGATGGTGCCAGGCAGTCGTATCGGCGATCTCATCGGCCGCAAGAAGGTATTGATCATTGGACTTACCGGATTCGGCCTGACCTCATTGTGGTGTGGACTCTCGACCAACCCGGAGTCAGTGATTGCGGCGCGCACATTTCAGGGACTATCTGGCGGGCTCTACGTGCCCGTGGCGTTCGCGCTGATAACAAATGCCACGAGTGAAGACCTTCGGCCAAAGGTCCTCGGGGTCATTACTGCGATCGGCGGTGCGGGCACTGCCGTCGGGCCGATACTTGGTGGTGCATTTTCATCGACTATTGGGTGGCGCTGGATTTTCTTTGTCAACGTCCCGCTGGCACTCACCGGGGCGGTGTGGGGATGGTTCCAACTGAAGGAACAAACAGACCCGGAACTTAAAAACAAGAAGATCCGGGATCTTGATTTCCTTGGTGTGGCATTGATCGTGGTGAGCGTTTGTGGGTTGTCATTGGCAATTGATGACATCTCTTCTCAGGGTTTTGCGTTGTACGCCACCGTTATTCCTGCACTGCTTGGCATCGCCGCCGTTATCGCTTTTGTGGCATGGGAAAGGCGTTCAAGTTGGCCGATATTGCCACCCGTGATGTGGCGAAATCGCAGGTTCACCATTCTGGTGGTGATGGCAACCCTGACCAATATGGGTTCAGTTGTGATGATTTATCTCGCCACGATCTTCCTGCAACAAACACGGGGGCTGTAGGGACTTGTTGCTGGTTTGATGTTCATACCGGCAGCTATTGGAATGTCTGTCGCCGGCGTGGTCGGCGGCAAGGTTGCTCCGATCGTTCCTAGTCAGCGGGTGCTGACGGTCGCAATGATCGTTGGCGCGTTAACGCTTGGATGCTTGGCGTTCATTACCAGTCTGTGGATCTACTTGCTCATGATGGGAGTCGCAGCTCTCTTTCTTGGATTGGGTTTCCAGTTTGGATCGATTGCGGTGCAGAGTGTGGTCGAGCCAGCGCAGGCAGGGGCAGCAACCGGGACGCTGTTGACCGTCATGCTGACACTGAGCGGCGGCGCTGTAGTTGCAGCTGCTGCATCACTCGAAGCGTTTAGTGGCAGCAGTAACGCGACCCAGCACTCGATGACCGTGACCTATCTTGAATGGGCCGCGCTCCTGGGCGTAATGGGTGCCATTTTTGGCCTGACGCTTTGGAAGCGGGCGACACTTCCCAAGCTGCGGTCAGTTTCGAATTAGCGCAGCCGATCGGCAGCTGGTGCATGCGCGATATGCTCGTGCGTCGGCTTCCGGCCGCGCCGCCTTAGCTCAGTTGGTAGAGCAACGCACTCGTAATGCGTAGGTCCGGGGTTCGATTCCCCGAGGCGGCTCCAAGATCGACTTTCCCTCTGACCTGCGTGAACGTGGTTTCCATGGGCTTGCTTCCTTTCAGGTTTTGGGTGCGAAATTGCCTCTGTGGCCACATTTTGGCCACATTCCTTATTACGGGTGACCGACGCAGCGATGTCATCAAGCGCATCAGCGACGGTGTCCAGTTCGTCGTCATAGAGGTGTGCGTACACACGGGCCGTCACGGTGATGGACGAATGCCCCATAGTTTTCTGGATGTATCGGAGGTCTGCACCGGCTTTTCGCGCCAGGCTGCCGTAGGTGCGACGTAGGTCGTGCGGCGTGATTCCTTCGAGACCGAGCTCTGCCACAGTCGTGTTCCATTTGATTCTTCTCCGCCAGTTACCGACGCGGAGGACTTCGCCTGTAGGTGTGGTGAATACGTGGTCATTCGGCAACTTGCCTGCGACCAGGTTCTTGAGGATCGGAACCATGAGTTTTGGAATCGGTACGTACCGGATCGATGCCTTGCTCTTCGGAACATCAAAGTCGAGCTGACCTTTGACTTCCGTCACGCGTTCGTTGACGTAGACCCGCTTGGTTGCAAAGTCGACGTTGCGCACGCGTAGCCCAGCGAGTTCTGACCAACGGAGTCCCAGGAACGTGAGCCCAAGAACGACTTGCCTGTCTTGC
>JAHEXM010000282.1 GCA_023252115.1 Micrococcales bacterium
AGCCCGTCGAACCTGCACCCCACTCCTTCGCGGCCAGGATCGCACCCGCAACAACACGCGGGTCTCGTGCAAGGCCGAGGTAATCGTTCGATGCAAGGTCGAGTAGCTGACGCCCATCGGTGGTTCGTGGTTTCAGTTGGCGGCGAAGCCCATCACGTTCACGTTGGTAGGCTGCCGTCTGCAACCAAGTAAGGGTCGGATTGTCGGTCACGAAACGACCTTGTCAATTGAGTTCGCGACGACATCGACAAGTTCATGCAATTCATCGTCGCTGATCGCCAGCGGTGGCATCAGGATTACGACATCGCCAAGCGGACGGACCCACACTCCGTTTCGTCGTGCTTCTTGACAGATTGCAAATCCTGTCCGGTCTCCGACCGACTCCACCTCAATGCCGGTCATCGTGCCAATTCGTCGAATTTCGCGAACTCCTGAATGTGCCTCAAGTGGTGTTAGCCAAGAGCCAATGTTCTCTCCAATTTGCGCCGCACGGTTTACAGTGTCGTTGCGGGCCATCAAGTCAAGGTTGGCGATAGCTGCAGCACAGCTCAATGGATTGGCTGTGTACGAGTGCCCGTGATAAAACGTGCGCCCCGAATTTGCCGAGCCAAGAAAAGCTTCGTACACCGATTCACGAGCGAGAACAGCAGACAGTGGCAGGTAACCAGCCGTCACGCCTTTGCCACATGTCAAAAGGTCCGGCGCAACACCCGCATGGTCAACGGCCCACATTCGACCGGTGCGTCCGATCCCAGTGGCAACCTCATCGACCAGCATCAAAGCGCCGAACTCATCGCACAATTGGCGAACTCCGCGCACGAACTCAACATCGTGCGTGAGCATTCCACCTGCTGCCTGCACCAACGGCTCAATCACGATCGCCGAAACGCGCGAACCCACCTGCTCCAAAGTCTCGCGCATTTCCGCAAGCACTTCGGCCGCTCGATCCGATCGAGTCTGACCGTCACGCAGCACACCTGGAGATGAGACTGCAACGGTGTCCAACAGAATCGGCCGATATGTCGCGTGGAACAGATCAATGCCGCCAACGCTGACCGCACCCAATGTGTCGCCGTGGTACCCCTCGGCAACGTGCAGGTAAAGCGGTCGGTCCTCGCCCAGTTGCACTTGGGCCTGATACGCCATCTTGATTGCGGCCTCGACAGCGCTGGAACCGTCGCCGGCGTAAAACACTCTGGTCAATTCGGCCGGTGCCGTGGCCAGAAGTTTTTCGGATAGCTCGATGCCAGGTTCATGTGTCAGCCCCAAAAATGTCGCGTGATCGAGGCGCGTGAGCTGATCGCGGATCGCCTGGTCAATCTCGGCGACCCCGTGTCCGTGCACATTGACCCACAGCGATGAAACGCCATCGAGGTAACGGTTGCCGTCGGTATCCCAGAAATACATGCCTTTCGCCCGATCAACGACGATGGGGTCATCGTCGATCCAGAGCGACTGCTGAGTGAACGGATGCCACACGGCGGCGGCATCGCGTTCGATGAGTTCGCGGGTGCGAGAAGCGGCCACATCCATACCGTCGATGGTCGCATGTGGCCCGAGCCATACCCTCGACACATGGTCGACCGGGACAGGCTGCTAGCTGATCGCACCGATCTGCGCGCGGCCGATCGTGCACATTTGCGAACTTTGGTAGCTGACTGGACTCTGCTCGCGGACCTGACTTTTGCGGACTTGGTGCTGTGGGTTCCGACATGGAACCGAACTGGTTTCACCGCTGTTGCACAAGTGCGCCCAACTACAGGTCCGACCGCCTTACCGGATGACGTCGTTGGTCACTTTGCGCCCAAAGGTCGGCGACACCTCATTGACCGGGCGTTTGCGAGCGGACATGTCAGCCCCGACCCCAAAGACTCAGCCAAAAAAGGCAACGCGCATGACACGGGCCAGGCAGCGATTCCAGTCATTCGTCGCGGCGAAGTCATCGCAGTCATCGCGAGGCACTCGGCTCAACGCGTAAGCATCGGCGGTTCTCTGGAGGCCGCCTATCTGCAAACGGCCGATGACCTGCTCGCCATGGTTGTCTCCGGCGATTTCCCCCTTTCCGAGGGTGTTGCGACGACACATACACCTCCGCGAGTCGGCGATGGACTTGTGCGCCTCGACAACGAGGGCACAGTCGTATTCGCCAGCCCGAACGCCTCCTCGGCATTTCACCGATTGGGGCTTGCCGCTGAACTTGTCGGTTCAGATCTGGCGGCAACTGCGAGTCGGTTGGGCAAGCGGCCTGGGCCCATTGACGAAGCCGTTGCGCTCGTGGCGACGGGTCGTGCGCCGGGCGAAGGCATCGTTGAAAACGATGAGGCAACCGTGACCCTGCGCAGCTTGCCGTTGAGGCGAGATGGGAGACGTTCGGGTGCGCTCGTCTTGGTGCGTGACGTAACAGACTTGCGCGTTCAGGAGCGGGCCCTGCTGACCAAAGACGCGACCATTCGTGAGATCCACCACCGAGTCAAAAACAACCTGCAAACAGTCGCTGCGTTGCTTCGGCTTCAGGCCCGGCGGATTGATGAGCCACAGGGGCGCGCTGCACTTGAGGAAGCCGTCCGCCGAGTGGGGGCGATCGCGGTTGTGCACGAGACCCTTGCCCGCGATGCAGGCGGTGATGTGGATTTCGACGAGGTTGCTAGCCGCATCGTCGGATTGACTCGCGATCTTGCTGACGGGGTGAAACTTCGGCAGTTGGGAACGGCTGGATCGATGCCAGCCGAAATGATTGCCCCGCTAGCGATGGCGCTGGCTGAGCTGCTGCAGAACGCCGTGCAACATGGGCTCGACGGCGAGCCAGGCGAGGTGACTCTGCGACTGCGACGCGCCGATCGTCGACTGACTCTTGAAGTGACTGATACCGGGCGCGGACTTCCGGAAGGCTTCAATCCGACAGATTCCCCCGGCCTTGGCTTGCAGATTGTTCGCACCCTCATTAACGACGAGCTCTCAGGCGCAGTCTCGTGGGAGCCAGGAGTGCCTAGTGGGACTAGTGCGGTAGTCGACGTGTTGGTGCCGGCAATAGACAAAGCCCCGTCGTAGTCCGGGTCTCGGGGTCCGGCCTCTAACGGGGCTTTGGTGAAGTGCTAGTTATGCAGATTGGACGCGCAGGCTACGGCGGCGCAGCAAGCGGCGCTCGTCTTCGCTCAGTGCTCCCCAGACGCCCGCCTCTTGGCTGGTGTCCATTGCCCACTGAAGGCAGGAGTCAACGACAGTGCAGCTGCGACACACGCGCTTTGCTTCCTCGATCTGCACCAGTGCTGGACCGGTGTCACCGATTGGAAAGAAAAGCTCGGGATCCTCGTCACGGCAGGCTGCCTCGTGGCGCCAGTCCATGCGGTGCTCCTCCCAAACATGCCATGTCCTTGTTGGCCACGGTCTTTTCTTGCTGTCGACTCTGGTCGTGACGGCGAACCGTTCGATCCGGGGTCGGATTTTGCTGGCCATGTTGCGTGACGTATGGTGCGCGTCTTGTCCGGCT
>JAHEXM010000018.1 GCA_023252115.1 Micrococcales bacterium
AATTGGTTCCAGTTTCGGCTATTGGGTCTGGTTCAAGTGCTCGGCGCTTGGTAACTGTTCCGGTCGAACCCATGCACGCGCCGACAGGTTTGGCGCATGGCGACCAGGTCGATGTTTATGTCTCGGCCCGAGAAGGTGCTGCCGATGCGGGCGTTAGCAGGCTGGTGCTTGGCGGAGCGCTGGTATCTGAGGCCGGCGTAGAGACCGAATCTGCTTCAGGTGAGGTTGCAATTGTCCTTGATGTTGCGCCTGAACAAGCCGCCGCAATTGTGAATGCCAGTCGGTCCGGCGTCGTTGACTTAGTTCGAGTTCCGGTGAGCTCTCGATGAGTGGTGCGAAGCGGCCACAAGGATCGACCGTCGGGCCGGTCGCGTTGGCTTTGAGTCAGTCCGCCATCGAGGCAGAACTGGTGACGGCATTGGCTTCTCGGGTCGGTCAGTCTGCGGCCGTCCGCCGGTGCGTGGATTGCGTAGACCTGCTGTCGGTGGTCGGGGCTGGCATCGTGCGCGGAGCGGTTCTTGACGCGGACTTCGCGCACATTGATGCTGATGTCGTTGCGCGACTCGTTGCTTCGGGAGTCGTTGTTGTGGGGATCTGTTACGACGAAGTCGGTGATCGACGACTCCGGCAATGGGGAGTCACGCAAGTAGTCGACATCAGTGCCAGCGATATCGATAATTCCGCTGACCGGATTGCAATCGCGCTTTCCAACTTGACGACAAGCTCAGCACCGCAAAATGGCAACAAGCCAGCATCATTCAACATGGATCGACCCATAGTGGACGACCCAAAAACTGGGAAGCTCGTTGCTGTGTGGGGTTCGCACGGGGCTCCCGGCAGGACTTCCGTAGCAATGGGGTTGGCAGAAGGCGCTGGCCGATTGGGTCACTCGGCATTGCTGATTGACGCTGATACATATGCACCGTCAGTTGCGCCGATGTTGGGAATTGCCGATGACGCCTCGGGTCTGATCGCGGCATGCCGTCATGCCAGCCAGGGCACGCTCGATACTCAGACACTGGCACGGCTAGCGCGTTCGATCGACAACAACTGGCGCGTACTAACTGGACTGCCGACGGCCGATCGCTGGCCAGAGGTTCGTGCCGGAAGTATCGACATCGTTTGGCGTGTTGCCCGAGCTCTGTCGGAACTGACAATCGTTGACATTGGTGCGTCATTGACACGGGACGAGGAATTGCTCAATGATCTTTTGGTCCCTCGTCGTGACGCAGCCGCACTGACAGCGGTTGCAAACGCAGACGTTGTAGTGGCCACGAGTGGTTGCCAGCCGGTTGCGCTCACTCGGATGCTGTCTGGCGTTCGGGAGTTGAGGGCCGTTAACTCCACGGCACCATTGATCGTGGTGATCAATCGTGTTCGCGACACTGCGCTTGGTTCTGATGGCAAGAAAGGACTGCGGGACTTTGTGTCACAACAGTCGCGGGCCGACCGAGTGCACTTCATTCCATTTGATGCGGCGGCTTTCGACTCAGCTGCCTTGCGCTGCCGAACGGTTACCGAGCACGCTCCGAATTCAAAGGCAGTCGCCGCGATGACAGGGCTGGTCGATGCCGTATTGACCGCCGCGACACAATGTCGCAATGACACAGAAGAACGAGCCATCGGTCGCGAAGTCGCCAGTACTTCTGCCGCCTGATTCGCCAGTTCGCGGTTTGGTAGTTGATTGGGGCGGAGTTTTAACGACTGATCTTGGTTCCGCGATGTCCCAATGGGCCACAGACGAAGATGTTGACCTCGAGGACTTCATCATCCTGATGCGTCGATGGCTGGGAAAAGAAGCCGAAGAAGAGGCATGGGTAAACCCCGTTCACGCGTTGGAACGCGGGGAAGTCGAGATTCCTCACTTCGAGTTGAAACTTGCAGAAGGCCTGAGTGAACAACTTGGTCGGCCGGTTGAGCCCGAACATTTGGTTGATCGGTTATTGGGCGGTTTTCGGGCGGCTCCGCAAATGACTGCACTTGTTCGGCGCGCTCGTGATGCCGGAATCCGAACTGGGCTCTTATCGAACTCCTGGGGTGCCGACAAATACCCCGATGATTTGTTCGAAGGGATGTTCGACATTGTCGTTATCTCTGGCAAGGTCGGCATGCGCAAACCTGAAGAGCGCATTTATCAGCACACTCTTGAGTTGATGGAACTTGAAGCGCCCCAGTGTGTCTTTATCGATGACATGGCCCACAACGTTGCTGCCGCGGTTGAGATCGGATTCATTGGAATCCACCATCAAAGCTATGAGCAGACTGTTGCCGAACTTGACGTCCTCTTCGGCATTCCGCTTGGTGGCGCAGGCGACGAATAGTCCGGCTCTGGGGCTTACCACGAAGTCATCGTGAGTTATTCAGGACGGGGTTGAGCTTCAAGCATTCGTGACATGCCACGATGTGCTGGTGTCAGATCGCCTCAGCTCGCTTGATGTGTCCTTCCTCTATATGGAGGAAGCGACCACTCCGATGCATGTTGGTGGGGTGGCGCTATTTCAAGCGCCAGCCGACGGCTTTGACTATGACCGGCTGGTCAAGCTCATCAGGACCCGAATCGCACTTGTTCCTCGCTTCCGTCAACGGATTCGTTGGGTCCCGGGTGGCTTAGGGAATCCTGTTTGGGTTGACGACGATCACTTCGATGTGACGTATCACGTTCGCCGTTCGGCGTTGCCTCGTCCGGGAACGGAAGCGCAGTTGCGCGACCTCGTTGGTCGCATCATGTCGCGGCCACTCGACCGCACTCGGCCGATGTGGGAGATGTACTTGGTTGAGGGCCTTGAGCGGTGACGTTTTGCCATCTTGACGAAGACCCACCACGCCATGGTCGATGGCATTAGTGCGCTGGATATCGGGCAAGTGATCCTCGATCCTGACCCCACTCCGCGCGAAATCGCGACCGAGGATTGGCACCCAGCGCGCGAGCCAACCAACGTCGAACTAATGGCTGGAGCGGTGAATGACATCGTTCACAGTCCGGCTGCAGTGGTGGAAGGTGCGCGCAACGGCCTTGCGGATGTCAGCAAGACCGTGACGTCAATGGGACGCCAAATGGTGGGAATGGCAGCGGCCGCGATCACTGTTGCCAAGTCCACGCCTGACAGTCCGCTCAATGTGGAAATTGGCGAGCAGCGTAGATACGCAACTACTGCCATGAAACTGAGCGACCTCAAAGACATCCGAAAAGCCCACGGCGGCACAGTCAACGACGTTGTCCTAGCCATTACTGCTGGTGCGTTACGGGCATGGTTGATGACGCGCGGTGAATCAGTCGGTGCGCGCGCAACTATTCGCGCGATGGTTCCGGTCAGCGTGCGCGACGAGGATGATCCATCAACGGGAAACCAGGTTGCTGCGTTCTTGGTGGATCTGCCAGTCGGGGAGCCAGACCCGGTTGTTCGTCTGCAGCGAGTGTCGTTCGAAATGGCCCAACACAAAGAGGCCGGACAAATGTTGGGGGCCGAAGCGATTGTGGCGGTCGCTGGTTTCGCACCTCCAACTCTTCATTCGCTCGGCGCACGAGTTGGCAGCAGTCTGAGTAAGCGGATATACAACCTCGTGGTCACCAACGTTCCCGGACCGCAGGTTCCGCTGTATGCGGGTGGGGCAAAGATGCTTGCTGCCTATCCGGTCGTTCCGCTGTCCAAAGGGCAAGCGGTCAGCATCGGATTGACTTCATACAACGGTGGCGTCTTCTTCGGACTCAATGCTGATCGGGACGCAATGCCCGACGTCGATGTTCTCGCGCAATGCATTGCAGATGCCGCTGAGGAGCTTCGGGATACCGCACGTCCGTCGCGCCGCCACGCGTCGCGGCCCAACAAGGTGGCGAAACGACCAACACAGCGAACTGCGAAGAAAACGCCAGTCAAGAAGGCTCCGACAAAGAAGACAGTTAAAACATCAACTAAAAAGTCCTCATGACGTCAATCTCGTAGCTGTAAACGCTGCGTAGCGAGGGTGATCTCACACGGCAATCGCTCGCTTCAAACGGTTCTTAGGGCTAGCGTCTAGACAACATCGGATGTAATTCACCCGATCGGTCCTTCAGCAGGAGGTCGCCGTTATGTCGCGTCGCAAACCACGGCGTGGTCTGGTGCTTGGTGCCGGGGGAGTACTCGGCGCTGCCTGGGCAGTTGGTGCCTTGTGTGCTCTCGAGGAAGTCCACGGATTTGATCCGCGTGATGCCGATGTGATCATTGGAACTTCAGCCGGATCAGTTTTGTCCGCACTGCTGGGCGCTGGCGTATCCGCGACCCAGCTGCGCGACCATCAACGCGGCATTCCAGTCACCTCTGGACCACTCGCCGGATACAGCTGGGATTACGAACGCGCGACTGCTCGGCGACCCGGAGTGCCGAAGTGGCTGGCCCCAGGTTCGGGCAGATTGCTGCGATCAAGTGCACGACGGCTTCGCCATATGCCCCCCACTGCAGTACTTAGTGGCTTCCTTCCACAGGGGTCGCAATCGCTTGAACGCGTCGGACATCTAGTCGACGCCATCACCCCAATGGACGAATGGTCACCACATCCCAATTTGTGGATTTGCGCAATGGATTATCACACCGGCAAACGGGTCGCGTTTGGCAAAGAAGGTGCACCGCCAGCCTCCCTAGCTCATGCGGTGATGTCGTCCTGTGCGATCCCGGCTTGGTTCAAACCGGTTGAAATTGACGGCCACCAATACGTCGATGGCGGCGCATGTTCGGCTACCTCAGCTGACCTACTTGCCTCGATGGACCTGGACGAGGTCTATGTCATTGCACCGATGGCCTCGTTTGCAATGGATAGGCCCGAGCATGTGATCGCCAAGCTCGAGCGACGCTGGCGCGTACAAGTGACGAAGCGTTGTTTGCGCGAAGTCGAGAAGGTTCGCGCGAACGGAGCAGACGTGGTTGTTCTTGGCCCTGGCCCTGAAGATCTTGAAGCGATCGGCGCAAACATGATGGATGTAAGTCGACGAATGGCCGTTCTTGAGACAAGCTGTCGTACAAGCATCGAGGCGCTACGCGATCCCGACCACGTGGGTCCGGATCACCTCGCAGAGGTCGGCTGAAGGGCTAGTACATGGACGCGCGGTCAGCCGTTCCTGAGCCAATCAACGAACCGATCCGTCAATACGAGCCTGGGTCTGCCGCCAGAGACTCACTCAAGGCAACGCTCGCCGCATTTTCGAGTCAGCCCGCACAGGACTTGCCGGCCGTGATCGACGGCAAAGAAGTAGTCAGCTCAGGCACCCGAATCAAAGTTGTTCAACCTCACGCGCATAGTCACGTTTTGGGGACGACGCATAACTCAACATCACGCGATGCAGTCGCAGCAATCTCCGCGGCAAAGCGAGCGGCTCCCGGTTGGCGCGCGATGTCCTATGACGAACGCGCTGCGATTTTTCTCAAAGCCGCCGATCTGTTGAGTGGTTCTTGGCGCGATCGAATGAATGCCGCAACAATGCTGGGTCAGTCCAAGACGGTGATTCAGGCCGAGATCGACAGCGCCTGTGAACTTATTGACTTCTGGCGGTTCAACGTCTCCTTCGGGCAACAGATATTGGCCGAGCAGCCGGTGTCGAGCAAAGGAGTGTGGAACCGAGTCGACCACCGTCCACTTGAAGGATTTGTTTACGCGATTTCGCCATTCAACTTCACCGCAATAGGTGGCAACCTTGCGACAGCACCTGCATTGATGGGCAACGTTGTGGTGTGGAAGCCAGCGCCTACTCAGCAGTTTGCCGCAAGCATGACCATGCAATTGCTGATGGAAGCTGGCTTGCCGCCGGGTGTCATCAACATGCTGCCCGGTGATGGCGTCGCTGTTTCGAAAGTTGCGCTGGCCGATCCTGATCTGTCCGGGATTCACTTCACTGGTTCGACTGCGGTATTCCAAATGTTGTGGCGGACAGTGGGCGCGAACATCACGAACTATCGAGACTATCCACGGATCGTCGGCGAAACTGGTGGCAAAGACTTCGTGCTCGCGCATATGTCCGCAGATCCAGACGTATTGCGCACCGCGTTAGTTCGCGGGGCCTTCGAGTACCAGGGACAGAAGTGTTCCGCAGCATCCCGCGCTTATGTTCCGCGCAGTGTGTGGAAGAAGATGGGCAAGGACTTCTTGAATGAGGTTGATTCACTCAAGGTTGGTCCGGTCCACGACTTCAGCAACTTCATGAGTGCGGTAATTGACCAAAAATCCTTCGACAAAGTTACTGGCGCGATCAAACGCGCGAAGCGAGACACGACAGTGACGATCGGGGCCGGTGGAGCCTTCGATGATTCGGAGGGTTATTTCATTCGCCCGACTGTGCTGCTCGGGACGGACCCCACCAAGGAATGGTTCAGCTCCGAATACTTCGGCCCAGTGCTGTCGGTCCACGTGTTCGACGACCGAAAGTTTGATCAGATGCTGGATGTTATCGATACCTCGTCTCGTTACGCGCTGACCGGGTCGATCATTTCGCAAGACCGCCAAGTCGTAGACGATGTTTCGCAGCGACTTCGCTACACCGCAGGAAACTTCTACATCAATGACAAACCAACAGGTGCGGTCGTTGGTCAACAGCCGTTTGGCGGAGCGCGTGCATCCGGCACCGACGACAAAGCAGGGTCGCCACAGAACTTGATGCGATGGACTGCATCACGCACGATCAAAGAGACATTTGATCCACCGACGGCAAGCCGTCACCCGCATCAGGATGAGGCGTAGTTGGCAGCAAAATAATTAGTGACTGGCCAGCCATTCTTGACCGATTGCTTCTTCGGCGTTGATTGCGCGAATAACCTGCTCGCTTGCAACCGATTCCGCCTTGCCCCCAACGAGGGGGATGTTTGCTTTGACGTTGATCACCACAGTGCAAACCGTTTGATTGCCATCTGCCTCTAAGCGGAACGTGCCCTCTGCATGCAACGGCGCTTTGCCAAAGGTAATGACCGTCGTGCCGTTGCGACTTCCGTCAGCCTCTGCTTCTTCCCACACATCAGTTTCGATGGTGTCAACCGTGTCACCGACGACCTTTTTGGCCATTGAAGGCAGGCCGCCAAGAGGCAACGTCCGACTGGCAACGATTTCGTTTCCTTTGCCTTTCTTGCTCACCTTGACGCTGACATTCGATCCGCCTGTACGTTCGTTCTTGCTTTGGACGAACTTTGGGTCTACATACATGGCGTAGACGGCCGCAGGGTCAGCGTCGTATACCAACCGGCCCGACACGCTCTTCGTCATGCTGACTCCTCAAGGCGTTCTGCTCTGGCTCGGCCAAGAATGCCCGACTTGGCTTGCGGAAGCGCGCCCGCCCCTGCTGAAGAGTGCGCCGTTGGGCCACCACAGTTCAGGCATGCTATTTCGGATACGCACCACTAACCTTCAACTGTGGGCAGTATGCAGAATCATGAGGCTGCAAAGAATCGCGCCGTAGCCGTTGCATTGGCCTCCGATGAAGCCAGCGAACTTCGTAAGCGTGTCCCGGATCTCGATGTAGTGGTATCGCGCTACTACCGACACGCTGAGGAAGAAGACCTTGAAGGACGTGCGTCGGCCGACATTCTTGGCGCCGCCGTTTCGCATTTGCGATTTGCCCATCGTCGACCACAAGGACGAGCGATCGTTCGTGTCTTTACGCCAACCGTGGCGGACCAAGGCTGGTCAAGCGATCACACCGTGATCGAGATCGTTGACGACGACATGCCGTTTATCGTTGACTCGGTTACCTCCGCACTCAATACCTCTGGTCATTCACTGCACATGGTCTTGCATCCGGTCGTCGTGGTGCGACGTGACGTTGCGGGCGACTTTCGGGAACTACTCGACGTCAGTCGCAGCGCTGCCGATCCCGACGCGGTCGATGTGGTGGTCGAAAGTTGGCTGCATATCGAAATTGATCGTGTCTCGAATCCGGATGTTCTTGCAGCGATTGAAAAGCAACTCGTCAATGTGCTCAGCGATGTGAGCGCCGCGGTCGAAGACTGGCAACGGATGAAGGCACGGACCGTGCACCTGGCGAAGGAGCTTGCTGACTCACCGCCACCAACAGTCGACGCCGCCGAAGTCTCGCAGTCAGTTGGTCTCTTGAAATGGCTGGCCAATAACCATTTCACCTTCCTTGGCTATCGGGAATATTCACTTGAGACAAACGACGAAGGCCAAGACTCACTGGTGTCACGGCCCGCCACCGGCCTAGGAATTTTGCGCTCCGACACGACAATGGCCACACCATTCGCTCAACTTCCACCCGAGATCAGCGCAAAGGCCCGAGAGCCCCGGCCACTAATTTTGACGAAAGCAAACCGTCGTTCGACCGTGCACCGTCCCGCCTACTTGGATTACATCGGCGTCAAGGAGTTTGACGAAGAAGGCAAGGTCATTGGTGAGCGTCGGATACTGGGCCTGTTCTCGTCTGGCGCGTATTCGCAATCAGTTGCAGTGATTCCTGTGTTACAGAACAAGGTCCGCCGGCTTCAAGAAATTAGCGGTTACCCGCCCGGCTCACACAGTTCCAAAGACTTATTGCAATTCTGCGAGACGTATCCTCGCGATGAACTATTTCAAGTCTCACCGGAACAGCTGCTGCCAGTTGCTCACACTGTCCTTGGGTTTGCCGAGCGGCGACGGACACGGTTGTTTGTTCGCACAGATGACTACGGCCGCTTTGTTTCGGCCTTGGTTTACCTTCCCCGCAACCGTTTCACCACGACAATGCGACTGCGTCTATCCGACGTTCTCAAGAACGCGTTCGGAGCGGCATCAATTGAGGCAACTTCGCTTGTAGGCGAATCAGTTCTGGCTCGCCTTCACTTTGTGGCGCGGATGCCATCGGGTGTCCCAGTTCCCAACGTCGACATTTCCGAACTTGAGCGAACGGTCATTGCAGCGACCCGCACATGGGATGACGACTTCGCCGATGCAATCGAACATGAACTCGGCGAGGAGCGAGCCTCTGCTCTGCTCGAGACGTACCTGCCAGGTATTCCTGAGTCCTACAAAGAGAGCGTCTCTCCTAGATCCGCGGTCGCCGACGTGGAACGACTCAGTGAGTTGGTCAAGCCAGGAGATTGCTCCGTGGCGCTGCACGACGTCATTGGCTTGGGTCCCGCGGAACAGCGTTTCGTCCTGTATCGCCGAGATGAGCCCGTCCTGCTTTTTGAAATCCTGCCGGTCTTTGCCAGCCTTGGTGTCGAAGTCTCAGAGCAGCGTCCGCACCACCTTGAATCCGTTGGTGACTCAGAGGCGTGGATATATGACGTCGGGCTGCGCCTGCCAGCTGCACCCATCGACGAGAGCGAAGTCGGTCTGCAACAAGGGTTTGCTCAACGGTTCTGCGAAGCATTCTTGGCCACTTGGCGGGGTGAAACCGAGACTGACTTTTTCAACTCCCTTGTCGTTAGTGCTGGGCTCACCTCGCAAGAGGTTGCCTGGGTTCGGTCATGGGCGCTGTATTCACGGCAATTGTCGGCGACGTTTTCGTCTCGCTACATCGCGCAGGTGCTCGGTGAAAACGGGCACGTAACTGGGCTTCTCGTCCAGCTTTTCAGGGCGCGCCTCGACCCAGACATCGACGGCGAGCAACGCGAACGGCTCATTGCGGACCTTCAGCATGAATTGAACGCAGGCATCGATGCCGTCGCGACCCTTGACGCGGACCGAATTTTGCGACAACTGCTTGCGATTGTGCTCGCTGCGTTGCGAACGAATGCGTTCCAAGCACCCAACATCGATGGGACACCACGAGCACTTGCACTCAAGTTGGAACCAGGGTTGATACCTGGTGTTCCTGAACCGGTACCGGCTTTTGAGATTTGGGTGACTTCGCCGAGGGTCACTGGCACTCATCTACGTTTCGGCCCGGTCGCTCGAGGTGGCCTGCGATGGAGTGACCGCCGTCAAGACGTTCGCACCGAAGTTCTTGGATTGGTGAAAGCGCAGTCGGTAAAAAACGCTGTCATCGTTCCGGTTGGAGCCAAGGGCGGCTTTGTGGTTAAGCGGCCACGCAATCCGGCAGACCGAGACATGTGGCAAGCAGATGGCATTGCTGTCTATCGCGAGTTTGTTTCAGCATTGCTCGATGTCACCGACAATATTGTGCGCGGCCAAGTTGTCCCGCCGCAACGAACAGTCCGTTGGGATGGTGACGATTCCTATCTCGTTGTCGCGGCCGACAAAGGCACCGCAGCATTTTCCGACATTGCGAATGACATCGCTTCCGACTACGGATTTTGGCTTGGCGACGCTTTCGCATCAGGTGGTTCCGAAGGTTATGACCACAAGGAAATGGGTATCACAGCTAAAGGTGCGTGGGAGTCGGTTAAGCGCCACTTCCGTGACCTAGGTGTCGACGTACAGGCCGAGCCGGTGACTGTCGTCGGAATTGGCGACATGAGCGGTGATGTGTTTGGCAATGGAATGTTGCTGAGTCGCGAACTCAAGATTGTTATTGCATTCGATCACCGAGACATCTTTGTTGATCCACGTCCTGATCCGCATTTGTCTTTTGCCGAGCGGGAACGCTTGTTTGCACTGCCTCGCTCTTCCTGGGCTGACTATGACCGCAGTTTGATTAGCGAAGGCGGTGGGGTGTTCCCGCGGACCCTTAAATCAATTCCCATTGGTGCACCGATGCGGGAATGTCTTGGTCTTGGCGATGGGATCACCGAGATGACGCCTGATGAGCTGGTTCGCGCAGCGCTGTTGGCCCCTGCTGACCTGTTGTGGAACGGCGGAATCGGTACATACGTGAAGTCGAGAACTGAGAGCCAGCTCGATGTTGGCGACAAGGCAAATGACGCCGTTCGAGTAAACGGAGGCGATCTGCGAGTGCGTGTGGTCGGGGAGGGCGGAAACCTCGGGCTCACGCAGCGCGGTCGTATTGAAGCTGCACTTATCGGTGTTCAACTCAACACTGACGCGATCGACAATTCAGCTGGGGTTGATTGCTCCGACCATGAAGTGAATATCAAGATCGTTCTTGACGCAGTGGTGGACTCTGGCGATCTTACGATGAAGCAGCGCAACGAGTTGCTCGTCGAAATGACTGCTGAAGTCTCGGAGCTGGTGTTGCTCGACAACTACTACCAGAACATCGTGTTAGGCAACTCTCGAGTTCAAGCGAGTGGACTCATGACGGTTCACCGTCGAATGATCCAGGACTTTGAGAATCGCGGATTGATCGATCGTGAGCTTGAAGCACTGCCAACTGACGAAGAGATGGCCGCGCGTCAGCAAGCCGGACAAGGGTTAACGTCACCGGAACTGTCTGTCTTGCTGTCATACGTAAAGATCGCTCTGACGTCGGATCTGATCGAATCGCCGATTGCCGACGAGGACTGGTTCAGCGCAACGATTGCGACGTACTTCCCGAAGCGAATCGTCGAGCGCTACGGCGACCGACTCCCCGCCTTTCCGCTTCGCCGCCAACTGATCGCAACAATCGTTTCCAATGACATTGTCAATCGCGGGGGACTGTCTTTTGTTCACCGAGCGGTTGAAGAAACTGGTGCGTCTCCAGTACAGGTCGCGAGGGCATACGCCGTCGCACGAGATGTGTTTGACCTCGAGAGCGTGTGGAACGAAATCAATGCTCTGGATGGCACCGTCCCAACGCAGAGCCAAGTGGTGCTGTATCTCGAGGTGCGTCGATTGCTGGATCGAGCAACGCGGTGGGTTTTGGCATTGCGCGGAGGAACCGTCAATGTCACTGGGGAGATTGAGCGGTTCAAGGTCGTCGTTAGCGAGCTGCGGGCAAATATCGACGAGCTGCTCGTTGGTGGTGAACGGCTGGGGCTGGCAAAACATACGACGGCTCTAGCCGACCTTGGTGCACCGGAACCGTTGGCCCGCAAGGTGGCGAGCCTGCTTGATGCATTTCGATTGCTCGACATCGATGACATTGCAGCGCGGTCCGGTGAACCGCCCGGTGACGTTGCTCGTGTCTATTTCTCACTGTCAAATTCGTATCGCATCGACACTTTGCTGGAAAAGATCACATTGCTTCCGCGCGACGATCGTTGGTCCAATCTGGCGCGTGCCGCGATGCGAAGTGATTTGTATTCGGTGCTCGCAGGTCTGACTAGCAAGGTCTTGCGCGCTACTTCAGCAAACCAATCCCCGGAAGCTCGGATCGCCGATTGGGAATCGCGCAATGCAGAGGGCCAGCTACGTGCGAGTAAGACTCTGGACGAAATCGAGAGTTCCGAATTGTTCGACCTCGCAACCCTTTCCGTCGCGCTTCGGGTTTTGCGAACACTGGTGCAGCAAGGCTCCGGAATGACCCCACTTCCCGAGTAGTGTCTTTCACCATGCGAACCATGGAGTTGCCGGACGGACGGACGCTCGCCTACGAGTCGTATGGCGACCAAGCGGGAAAGCCAGTGTTATTCCAGCACGGGACCGGGGATTCGCGCCTTGCGCGCCATCCCGACGAATCAATCGTCACCGACTTGGGTATTCGCCTGGTCACCATCGACCGGCCCGGAGTTGGCGGTTCAACTCCCAAACCCAAACGCACATTGTTGGAGTGGTTCAACGATGTTTCGGCACTTGCCGATGAGTTGGGTATCGACAAGTTCGACGTTGCTGGCTGGTCGGGCGGTGGACCACATGCCCTTGCTCTGGCATACACGATGTCCGACCGGATCGACAGGGTGGTTCTGGCATCTGCACTCGGTC
>JAHEXM010000283.1 GCA_023252115.1 Micrococcales bacterium
TACAACAAATCGACAGCCCACAACGCCGTCATGGTGGTTTGCATGTCTGGTTTCAAGACAACTGCGTTTCCCGCCATCAATGCAGGGAGGGCGTCACCGATTGCCAGGGCTAATGGATAGTTCCAGGGCGAAATGATTCCGATGACACCTTTGGGTTTGTGCAGAAGGGTTGCAGTCGTGATGATCGGAAATGGGCCGGGTAGTCGCTGCGAATGAAGAGTGTGTGCTGCTGTTCGCGCATAGTGCCGAGAAGTCACTGCGCAGTCGAGGATTTCTTCAAGAGCGTGCCCGCGCGCTTTGCCGGTTTCTAGCTGGATGATGTCGAGTCCTTCATCCTTGCGGTCCAGGACCAGATCGTGAAAGCGCATCAGAATCGCGCTTCTGGACTTCATCGATGTTGCCGCCCAAGACTTCTGTGCCTGCCGAGCGATCGAGAATGCCGTTGTCACGGCAGCCTCACTCGACATCGGAATCGCAGCGACAGGCTGCAAGGTAAATGGCGCCACGGGATGGGCGAGTGGGGCATCTGGCGCAACACAGAGGTGGCGCATTAGTTGTTTAGCTCTGGGCTCAAAGTCGGTCGTGGCCGAAGTGGTGTCCATGGGCGCCAGGTTAGTCGGTCAGCGGCCCCAAGGACAGGGGCTCTACGCCCTCTTGGTCCACCTCGCCTTCTTCTGGGTCCAAGACGTCGGTTGGAGCCACCAATTGCTGATCGGTAGGCCCGCCCGGCACCGGGATCATTCGGTCGCGACGTTCCTGCACTGCGGCAACTTCAAGGGCAATCCGATCGGCATTCCACCCTGCATATGGCGCGATGGTCTCGGCCACATATTGGGCAACGCTGGTAGCTCCATCACGGGTTTCAATAGCGACTCTGGTGCGCCTAAACAGAACGTCGGTAAGCCCGCGGGCCCCTTCGCGCGTGACTGCGATGACAGCTTCGGCCATTACATAGGGCGCTTCTGGATGAAGTGGTTCGCCTAGCGTCGGGTCCAGCGCCACCAGATCAAGCACGTCGCGAATGCGATCACCATGTCGGCGCAACAGGTGCTCGATGGTCCCCAATGGCAGGCCCGATTCACGCGCTGTGCGTTCACGGACCGCCCACGCCGTCGCAAATCCTGCCGCGCCAACAAGTGGAAGTTCCGAAGTTGCACTCTCGGCGACGTCATCTTCGACCTGCTCTGCGCGGATCGCAACGGCAGCATCGACAGCATCTGCGGCCATCACTCGATACGTCGTGTACTTGCCCCCGGCAATCAGGGCAAGGCCTGGGACAGGACGCAAAATGACGTGTTCGCGCGAGAGGGTGGATGTTCCATCTTCAGAGTCTTCGCTGTCAACCAGAGGTCGCAGACCGGAGTAGATGCCGATTATGTCGTCGTGGGTCAGTGGGGTCGCCAGCCACTTGTTCGCTTGATCTAACAGGTACTCAACGTCCGCCTGAGTCACGTTTGGGTCATCGCGTGGTCCGTCATAGTCGGTGTCAGTCGTGCCAACCAACCAGTAGCGACCCCACGGCAAGAGGAACAGCACACTGTTGGGCGTGCGTGCAATGAGCGCGCTCGTTGAGACGAATGCGTCTCGCGGAACTACGAGGTGAATGCCTTTGCTTTGTCGCACAGCGTGTTTGGGTTGCTCGGTTGCCATGCCGACGATGTCGTCGGTCCAGACTCCCCCAGCCCCGAGGACAACTCGGGCATATACCTCGATGTCTTTGCCAGCTTCGCCATCGTGAACCACGGCGCCAACCACTCGGTCGCCATCTCGGAGAAGTGAGGTGACACGTGCACGCGTCGCGATTGCAGCGCCGTGTGCGGATGCTGTTCGCGCAACGGCAACGGTGTGGCGTGCGTCGTCAATCTGTGCGTCATGGAAACGGACCGCACCGACATAGGAATCGGGATTAAGACCCGGCGCGATTCCCGCAACCACTCGCGCTGACAGCGTCTTGGGGCGACTCATCTTGCCGCCGAAGGATCCCAGGCGACTCAAGTAGTCGTAAACCGTAATTCCGAATCCGACGTAAGGACGTTCCCATCCGCGCCGCGTCACCGGAAAAATGAATTGCACTGGTTGCACAAGGTGCGGAGCAATGCGATCAAGAAGTAACCCGCGCTCCGTGAGCGCCTCGTGGACCAAACCGAATTCGCGTTGCTCTAGATAGCGCAAGCCACCGTGTGCGAGACGACTTGACCGACTGGATGTTCCCGCAGCAAGATCGCGTTGCTCGACCAAGCCAACTGACAAACCGCGTTGCGCGGCGTCAAGTGCGCTCCCGCAACCGACGACACCGCCACCGATTATCAAGATGTCGAGTGGCTCGTCGGGGGTGGTCGCTGCCATCCGAGCCACTGCACCGGCACGCGAAGCGTTGTCCAGTACATCGGAACCAGGCGCAACGCCGCTCGGGGCAAACAGTGTCGTTGTCATTTCGAATAGCTCAGACGCCGCCGATTATGACCTCGACACGTTGAAATTCCTTGAGGTCGCTGTAGCCGCAAGTCGCCATGGCCCGACGCAGCGCACCAACCAGGTTCATGGTTCCGTCACTGACGCGCGACGGACCAAGCAGGATTTCTTCCAACGAGCCGACTGAACTGAACTCAACTATTTCGCCGCGTGGCAGTTCCGAGTGCGCGGCTTCCATTCCCCAGTGCCGTCCTCGTCCCGGCGCTTCAGTCGCGCGCGCCAAAGGTGAGCCGACCATGGCCGCATCGGCACCGCAGGCGATTGCCTTGACGATGTCGCCACTGGACCCCATCCCGCCATCAGCAATAACGTGTACGTATCGGCCACCCGATTCGTCCAGATAATCACGACGCGCAGCAGCTACGTCGGAAACGGCTGATGCCATGGGCACACGCACCCCAAGTACATCGTGCGTTGTATGGGCAGCGCCACCACCAAACCCAACCAGTACGCCAGCGGCTCCCGATCGCATCAAGTGAAGCGCGGCACGATAGGTCGCGCACCCTCCGACAATCACTGGGACGTCCAGCTCGTAGATGAATCGTTTGAGGTTCAGCGGTTCGCCACCGGTTGCGACGTGCTCAGCACTCACGGTCGTTCCCCGAATAACAAAGATGTCGACGCCAGCGTCTGCCACGGACTGCCACAGTTCGGCAGTGCGTTGTGGCGAAAGCGCACCCGCGACGGTGACGCCAGCTTGACGCAATTGCGCTACCCGAAGTTTGACTAGGTCAGGGTCGACTGGCGCCGAATACATTTCCTGCATGCGCGCTGTCGCAAACATCGGATCGAGCCGGCCGATTTCGTCATACAAATCAGCTGGGTCTTCGTAGCGAGTCCACAGGCCCTCAAGGTTCAGAACCGACAGCCCGCCGAGCGCGCCTACGGTCGCAACCGTCCCCGGTGACGCGATCGAATCCATCGGCGCTGAAACGATTGGGTGGTCAAACTTGTACGCATCGATCTGCCATCCGATCGACACATCGCGTGGATCTCGAGTGCGCCGAC
>JAHEXM010000284.1 GCA_023252115.1 Micrococcales bacterium
CCTTGGCACACCGATCCCCGATGCGTTAGACGCTAGTGCCACTCGGATGCAATGTCCTGACCTTGAGATGGTCGTCATGGCGATGCGTTTGCAAAGCAAACACGGTGGCAACCTGGCGGAATTGCTGACGACAGTCTCGGCAACCTTGCGCGAGCGCGTCCAAATGGCACGCCACGTCAAAGCGCTATCTGCCGAAGGCCGACTATCGCTGATTGTGCTGATGGCACTTCCGATCGTGGTTTTGGCTGCAATGTCAGTCATTCGTCCCGAGTATTTCCAGTTCTTCATCTCGACAACGTTGGGTTTCGTAATCCTGTTCGTGGGCGCGATCATGATGCTGGTTGGTTTCCTGTGGGGCAAGGCCGTTGTGAAGGTCGAGGTCTGACATGGGACTCTCAATGACGGGCGCGATATCGCTGCTATGTGTGGGGATCGCATTGATCTGCATTGCTGCAGCGCTACTAAGCAGCGGGCAAACACGTGGGCAAGAAGTGTTGATGCGTGTCACCAGCGAAGCAGGGCGCATTCATGTCGTCGATAGTGCAAGCGGATCAAAGAATCGACTCATCGATCCGATCTTGCGACTGATGCTTCGCCTCGGAACCCGGCTCACACCGCCAGCGCGCCTGGCGCGATTGCAAGAGCGGCTCGAACATGCCGGAAATCCCCCGGACTGGGACGTCAATCGGATTCTGGCAGCCAAGGCTGTTTCGATGGTCATCGGTGGAGC
Source organism: Micrococcales bacterium (assembly GCA_023252115.1). Classification (GTDB taxonomy): domain Bacteria; phylum Actinomycetota; class Actinomycetes; order S36-B12; family UBA10799; genus JAHEXM01. Next base: position 731 of record JAHEXM010000284.1, read on the forward strand.
ACTTGGGCTTCTGATTCTGGTGTTCACTGGCATCCCGATTCTTTTCGTTCTCATCCCGGCACTTGCTGTTGGAAGCTTCTACATTCCTGATGTCTACCTGAACCAATTGGCATTTCATCGCAACGAGAAACTCAAAAGGTCACTGCCGGATGTCTTGGACATGTTGACGTTGACACTTGCCGCTGGAATCGGATTTGACGGTGCAATCCGTCTGGTATCGCAAAACACCCGGGGGCCCATGAGTCAGGAATTGTCGCGTGTCGTTCAGGACATCACGATCGGTAAATCCAGGGCAGAAGCGCTTCGCGCTTTGGCAGTACGAATTGATGACGAGGATGTCCGCCGGTTTGTCCAGACCTGTATTCAGGCGGACAAACGAGGCACGCCATTCAGTGAAGTACTGAAGCAGCAATCGACGGAGCTGCGCATCAAGCGTCGCCAGTTGGCCGAGGAGCGCGCTCAAAAGGTTCCGATCAAGATCCTGTTTCCAATGATGGTCTGCGTGCTGCCCGTTCTCGGCATGGTCGTGATGGGCCCCGCCATCGCGCAGATGATCGTTAGTTTCTCGAGTTTGTAGGCCGCTATGGACGCAAATCGACCCATAGTTCCAACACCTACTCGCCGTGGTGTTGAGGCAGCCGCTGTGGCATCGCAGCAAGCCCCAAGTGCCCCATTGCCTCCAGAGGACGCGCGAGCGGAATCGAAACCCCTGCCGACTGGATGGCGTCGACCAGCGATGATCGTTGTTGCCGCAATCGGCGCCGGTGCGATGGCAGCGGTTGCCGGACCGTTGTTGGACGTCGATGTGTATTGGCATACCCGCCTGGGCACTGAACTGCTGAACGGAACTTCTATTTACCAAGCCGGTCACAACTGGTCGTTTGCACCGGTACCCGACAACTGGGTGTCCACCCAATGGCTTGTCGAAACGTTGTTCGCGTGGCTGCACATGTTGTGGGGCTGGAACGGGTTGATCGGGTTTCGCGTGGTGACAACTGGGATCGCGATCGCGACTCTGGCCTATGCGGTGTTCCGCGGGACGCGAGTGTGGGCGGCCATGGCTGCATTTGTCCTAGGCGTCTTTGCGATCGTCATCTTCGCGCAAGAGCGACCACAGCAAATCTCATTCATTTTGTTGCCCCTGGTCGGACTCATTTGGTTGCGCGCAGCAAACGAAGGACGGGTGCCACGCTGGTGGTGGATGTTGTTGCTTGCAGCAGTCTGGGCTAACTGCCACGGCTTATGGGTAATGCTGCCGGTGGCGTTGGGACTCGCCTCGATCGGCCGCCTGATGGATCATGGTCGCAGCGACAAGGCGGCACGAAGTCTGGGGATCGCAACGCTTGCCGCCGTCATCGGAGGGTGCATCACGCCGATCGGCCCGCTCAACTTGCTCATCCCATTTCAGTTCGCAGGCGCTACCGATCAAATCCTGGAGTGGGATCCAACAAACATGTTGGCCATTTCATCCCTCGGGTTGACGTTTGCTGCCGCACTGATGTTTTGGGCGTGGGCTCGCGGCCGTACTCGCCCCGCTCGGGGTGAGATCCTGTACGGGCTGCTGATCGTTGCCTTGGGTGCCAGCGCCGGACGAAATGTCACTCCGGCTGTGCTCATGATTGCGCCACTGCTTGCTTGGCGGTTGACGGTCGCATTCCGGGGCCCGAAGCCTCGACTTGCGCCGCCCGGCTTGGTCGCCATCTCTGGATTCGCAGCTGTCATTGTCGTGGTTGCCGGGGTTGGGTTTGCCCTGGTAACGATGGCGGCATCAGATCCGATTCCCCCGGGAACGCAACCAACTGGTTTGGTGAGCGCGATCGCCGCCAGACCGGGTGGCGCCAGAGTCTTGAATAACTACAACATTTCAGGTCTGACGCTTTGGTACACCCGGCCCGGTGCTTCGCCGAGCGATGGAACTGTTCAGGTCGGAGTCGATGGCCGCGCTGACCGATATGGCGGTGCCTACATTTCCCGCTACCTCGACATGCAGCGTGGTAGGCCCGGCTGGGAAGCAACTCTCAACGAACTCAAACCCAACGTCGCGTTGCTGTCGGAAAAAGACCCACTCATCGACCTCTTGAAAACTCGTGGTTGGCAAGTAACCGGCAGCGAGGCCCACTACGTGATGCTCGAACCGGGTAGGTCGTCATGAAATCGCCATTCACCGCCGTTCGTCAGCGGTTGGGGTCTTGCCAAACAGCCCGGCCGGGTGACAAAGGTGCCATCGCAATAATCACCTGCATCGTCTTCATGCCGATAATCGTGGGCTCCGCAGCCGTCGGGGTCGATGTCGCGAATTGGTACAGCATTGCGCAACGAATGCAAAGTGCGGCCGATGCCGCTTCGCTTGCGGGCGCCGTCTACATGCCGGGCGACTTCGCGACTGCGACTCTGATTGCTCGTGATATTGCTTCCCGAAACGGCTTTGCCAATGGCATCAATTCTGTTGCAGTCACCACTGCCGTTGCCTCGAAGCCATCCCAGCTGCGAGTGACCATCTCGACAACCAACAAGAATTTCTTTGGCTCGACGCTGGCGGCACCGACTCAAGCGCTCTCCCGAACTGCTGTAGCCGACTATGCGGGTCCAGTACCCATGGGCTCGCCGTGCAACAACTTTGGCAACGTGCCATCCAATGGCAACGGCGCATCATTCACCATCGGAACGGGTTGTTCGGCCACCCCTCAATTCTGGGCCAACGTTGCCGGTCCCGGATCACCCAAGAGTAACGGCGACCAGTTCGCGAC
>JAHEXM010000285.1:0-553 GCA_023252115.1 Micrococcales bacterium
GGTATCGCCACTACATCGTCAACACCGAGGGATTTTGCAACGGCAGTGAAGTCAGTGACGACCGAGCGGTAGGCGTCTTCTGAGTAGTCGACGAGGTCGATTTTGTTTACCGCCAGAGCGATATGGCGGACACCGAGCAAAGCTGCAACGGCTGCATGGCGACGAGTCTGTTCGACTACTCCGTGCCGAACATCGACAAGAACCAGCGCAAGGTCGGCCGTTGAAGCGCCGGTCACCATATTGCGCGTGTATTGAACGTGGCCGGGGGTGTCGGCGAGAATGAACGAACGATTAACGGTAGAGAAGTAGCGATAAGCAACGTCGATCGTGATGCCTTGTTCCCGTTCGGCGCGCAATCCGTCCGTAAGCAAAGCCAGGTCAGCTTCGTCGCCACCGCGCTCGATGCTTGCCCGCGTGACTGCATCCAACTGGTCGGCAAGCACCGACTTCGTGTCATGCAGCAGGCGTCCCACCAGCGTTGATTTGCCGTCGTCAACGCTTCCGGCTGTAGCGAATCGAAGCAGTTCGTGGGCCATTAGAAGTACCCCTCCCG
>JAHEXM010000285.1:563-3472 GCA_023252115.1 Micrococcales bacterium
CGCTTGCGGTCTTCCATCGCTGCTTCGGAGAGTCGATCGTCCGCGCGCGTGGCGCCACGTTCGGTCAGGCGACTGGCGGCGACTTCGATGATGACGTCGTCAACGGTTGCTGCAGTTGATTCGACGGCACCGGTGCATGACATGTCACCGACGGTGCGATACCGGACGCCCTTGGTTTCAATTTGCTCGTCGCCTTTGGGTCCGCCCCAATCGCCAGCGGCGAGCCACATGCCGTCGCGCAAGAACACCTCGCGTGTGTGCGCGTAGTAAAGCTCTGGCAGCTCGATGTTTTCGCGACCGATGTACCGCCACACATCAAGCTCAGTCCAGTTTGAGAGGGGAAAAACACGTACGTGTTCGCCTGCGCGGTGCCGTCCGTTGTACACATCCCACAGTTCAGGTCGTTGACGCCGTGGATCCCATTGGCCGAACTCGTCCCTCAGACTAAAGATCCGCTCTTTTGCCCGCGCCTTCTCTTCATCGCGACGGCCGCCGCCAAACACTGCATCGAATTTGTGTTTGTTGATCGAGTCAAGTAACGGAACTGTCTGCAACGGGTTGCGGGTTCCGTCTGGTCGCTCTTTAAGGCGCCCAGAATCGATCCACTCCTGGACGTGGGCAACCTCGAGCCGAACGCCAAGTCGTTCGACTGTGGCATCGCGATACGCAATGACTTCGGGAAAGTTGTGGCCGGTGTCAACGTGCAATACCGGAAACGGGACCGGGGATGGCGCAAAAGCCTTGACGGCTAGATGCAACATGACTACCGAGTCTTTGCCGCCACTAAAGAGCAACACTGGTCGGTCGAATTCACCGACAACTTCACGAAAGATATGGACGGCTTCACTCTCGAGCACATCTAGATGGTCAAGCACTCGAGTAGTCGGCGCCGTTGACGTTGGACTCATGTGTGAATCCCGCATTCAGTTTTGGCTGAGTCCGCCCAGCGACCTGCACGTGGATCTTCGCCGGGCGCCACAGCGCGGGTGCAGGGCGCACAACCGATCGACGTATAGCCGAGTTGCCGAAGCGGGTTCATCAACACATTGTTTGCGGCTGCGTAGGTTTCGAGATCGTCTTGAGTCCACATCGCCAGTGGGTTGAGTTTGACCTTGTCGCGCTTGGTGTCGTGCTCGACGATATTGATGTTGGCGCGTGAAGGTGACTCCTCGCGACGCATCCCTGAGATCCAAGCGTCATACGAAGCAAGTGCTCGATTGAGCGGTTCGACCTTTCGCATTGCACAGCATTGGTCTGGGTTTCGATCATGCAGCTTGGCGCCGAATTCAGCGTCCTGTTCGGCGACTGTCTGCTTCGGAAGAACGTTGATCAGAGTGATCGGCCGGGTGGCAGCCATCGCGTCGCGCGTTCCCAGGGTCTCGGCGAAGTGGTAGCCCGTGTCCAGGAACACGACATCAATGCCGGGCACGTATTCCGAGGCGATATGGACCATCACTTCATCACCCATGCTCGAGAGCACGGCAAGTCGCTCTCCGAAATGCTCTGCGGCCCATTTCAGGATTCCGGCCGTAACGGCCTCGGGGGTTGCTTCACTCTCCACGAGTGCGGCCGCGACTGCAGAACCCTCGGCCGCGAGTGCGGCAGCGTTAAGGGTGGCGGTCATCGGTCTCTCCTCGTCTTTCGGTCTAGCTATTTTGAGTCAGTTATTGCGTTGGCTTGCTAGCTGCTCTTGATCCGAGTGATTACGAACACTCGGACACATGAGCGACAACGCCAAGCGCCTTCTGGTTCTTCCTCGGGCCATAAATCCTCGTCACCGCAGAAAGGGCAGTACAGCGGCGTCCCTACCGACATCGGCATCCGCATCGTGGGTTCGTCATCTCAGGTCTCCCTCGTCGGCTCGCGCCACCCAGGCGGCAAATGACTCGTCGTCCGTTCGTTGCTCGGTATAGCGACCGGTCACCCGCTCGACATAGTCAGGCATGTCATCGGCTTCGACCTTGAGTGCCCGCAATTTGCGACCAAAGCCGACCTCGGGTCCTAGCGAGCCGCCAAGGTGAATCTGAAAGCCCTCGACCGTCTCACCAGCTTCGTTCGTCATCAACGAACCTTTGAATCCGATATCGGCAGTCTGAAAGCGAGCACACGAATTGGGGCAGCCGTTGACGTGAAGACTCAGTGGTTGATCAAACGTCGGGAGCCTGTCCTCTAGTTGCATGACGAGGTCCGCCGCGCGTGCTTTGGTCTCAACAATCGCCAGCTTGCAGTACTCAATGCCGGTGCACGCCATTGTGCCTCGGCGAAACTCGCTTGGGGCAACTTCTAGGCCGAGACTTTCGAGCGCCTCGACCGATTCGTCGACTTTGGCCGGCGGAATATCAAGAATCACGAGCTTCTGCTGAGCGGTAAGGCGGATGCGGTCGCCGCCCGCCTGCTCGGCAATGTCGGCGATGCGATCCAGTGTGGTGCCCGAGATGCGGCCGACAGTGGGAGCGGCGCCGATGTAGAAGTTGCCGTCCTTTTGTGGGTGAACGCCAATGTGATCGCGGCGACCTGTCGGCGGTGGTGCGATTGCCGGGCCGTCAATCAATGGGCGCTTCAGGTACTCGGTCTCGAGAACGTTGCGGAACTTTTCGGGACCCCAATCGGCCACCAGGAACTTGAGTCGAGCGCGGGTCCGCAACCGGCGGTAGCCGTAGTCCCGGAACACCGACACGATGCCTTCCCATACATCTGGCACTTCTTAGATCGGGATCCAAGCGCCGAGTCGCTGCGCAACGATTGGGTTAGTGGACAGGCCACCGCCGACCCACAGATCAAAGCCAGGTCCATGTTCGGGGTGAACGACACCGACAAATGACACGCAGTTAATTTCATGCGCCACATCCTGATGTGGTGAACCCGAAATCGCAGTTTTGAATTTGCGCGGAAGATTTGAATATCGAGGG
>JAHEXM010000286.1 GCA_023252115.1 Micrococcales bacterium
TTGGCGTGACGGGGTCAAGTGGAAAGACCGGCACTAAGGACTTGCTTGCGACAGTTCTTGCCGATGCCGGGCCGACAATCGCTCCACGTGGTTCATTCAATAATGAACTCGGGTTGCCAATGACGATCTTGAGTGCCGACGAGAGTACGCGGTTCCTGGTGCTCGAAATGGGTGCGCGAGGCAAGGGTCACATTGAATATCTAGCTTCGATCGCGAGACCCGATATTGGAATTGTGCTCAATGTGGGTACAGCGCATGTGGGCGAATTTGGCGGAGTTGACCAAGTTGCGCAAGCAAAAGGCGAGCTCGTGTTGGCATTGCCGCCGATGGCCACGGCCGTACTTAACGCCGACGATCCTCGGGTAGCTCGAATGGCAAATCTTGCCGATGCAAGGGTCAGAACTTTCGGTTTCGACGAGGCAGCCGATGTTCGGATCGCTGATGTTGCGCTTGATGCAATGGCGCGACCGCACTTCACCTTGAGTGCTGGTGGGAATAGCGCTGCAGTGGCAATGAAGGTATCTGGCGAGCATTACGCGATGAACGCAGCAGCCGTCGCAGCCGCGGGGTTGGCTGCTGGGCTTGAGCTGACCGACATTGCCCAATCGCTCTCCGCTTCCCAGCAAACAAGCAATTGGCGGATGGAAGTCACCCAGACACATGACGACACGATCGTTGTGAATGACGCATATAACGCCAATCCGGAATCGATGGCTGCCGCGCTCAAAGCTGTCGTTGCGATCAAGGCTGGGCTAGAACCTGGTGCGCACTCGTGGGCCGTTTTGGGCGAAATGCGGGAACTCGGCGCTCAGTCCAATGCCCTGCATGAAACTATCGGGCGCTTGGCCGCGGAACTCGGTATTGATCGAATCGTTGGAATCGGCAAAGCAGTCGAACCGTTGACGCAAGCCGCTGCAGTTGCTGGCCTCGTCGAAGGTGAGGCGGTCCTGGTCCCGGACATCGAGGCTGCACTGACGATTCTTCGAGTCGGAGTTGCGCCCGGAGATGTCGTGTTGGTCAAGGCATCTCGTGCCGTGGGGCTTGAAGATATTGCTTTGGCGCTGATTGATGAACACGGAGGTGCGGCATGATCTTTGTGCTGGTCGCTGCGGCCACTGCACTGATCATCGCTCTGTTTGGCACCCCGCTTCTGATCAACCTATTGAGTCGCCGTGGCTACGAACAGGCGATCAGAGTTTCGACCGTCGATGAGCCGTACCCGGAACATGAAGCCAAACGTGGGACCCCGTCAATGGGCGGGCTCGCGATCATTGCCGCTGTCGTATTGGGATACGCGCTATCGCATGTTTTGGCATATTTGATCGCTGGTCGACTTCCGACTGCATCGGGACTGCTCGCGATCTATTTGATGGTCGGATTGGGAGCAGTCGGTTTTGTCGACGACTATTTCAAAATCTTCAAACACCGAAGTACCGGAATGCGGGCGCGCACGAAACTCATTGGGCAGGCCGTAATTGCGTTGTCGTTCGCATGGTTTTCTACCCAGTTTCCGGATTCGGATGGAATCACCCCGGCTTCGCGAGCGGTCTCGTTCATTCGCGATACCGGACTTGTCTTACCGCTAGCGATATTCCTGCTGTGGGTTTGGTTCCTCGTAACCGCGACAACAAACGCCGTCAACTTGACCGACGGTCTTGATGGCCTCGCGACAGGCGCGGCGGTCATGACCTTTACCGCGTACACCCTGATGTCGGTCTGGCAGTTCGGCCAAAGCTGTGCCTTCGGCGTCTTTTCGCGGTGTTACGACACCCGAGACCCGTTGGACCTCGCAGTGCTTGCCGCCGCACTGGCCGGAGCCTGTTTCGGATTCCTCTGGTGGAACACTTCGCCAGCTCGGATCTTCATGGGCGATACCGGTTCTCTTGCACTCGGTGGCGGCATTGCCGCTTTGGCGATCTTTACCCAGACGGAGCTATTGCTGCCGTTCCTGGCCGGCATATTTGTGCTGGTCGTGCTGTCGGTTATCGGTCAGGTGGGTTCCTACAAGCTGACTGGTAAACGAATGTTTCGGATGGCCCCGCTGCATCATCATTTCGAAATGAAGGGGTGGGGTGAAGTCACGATCGTTGTTCGATTCTGGATCATTCAGGGCCTATGCATCGGAGTCGGCCTTGGCCTGTTCTACGGCGAATGGGTTCGAGCGTGACCGAGTCGTGGGAGGGCAAACGAGTCGTTGTTGCCGGGCTTGGCGTTGCCGGATTCGCCGCTGCTGACGCGTTGCTAGCTCGGGGAGCAATAGTGGCTGTCCGGGACGACAACGATGGTGAAAAGCAGCAAGACCGCGCCAATGTCTTGGAAATACTGGGCGCCGATATTCGTTTAGGCGTGCCGGCCAAACTCGACCCTGATACCGACCTACTCGTTGTGTCTCCCGGACTCCCACCTTCCGCGCCGGTCATTCAAGAAGCGCTTGGCAAGTCGGTTGCCGTGTGGGGCGAACTCGAACTGGCCTGGCGACTGCGTGGCGAAAATGCGCCGCCTTGGTTGCTGGTTACCGGAACAAACGGCAAAACAACCACCACATTGATGCTCGCTTCGATGCTGGCTGCTGCCGGGAGGCGGACGGCAGCTGTTGGCAATATCGGGGACAGTCTGGTTGAAGCAGTGGCCTCTGGGATTGCGTTTGACGTGCTCGCTGTCGAAGTTGGTGCCCCGCAGTTGCCCTTTGTCCACACTATGAGTCCCTTGGCAGCCGTTTGCCTCAACGTCGCATCAGATCACGTTGATCATTTTGGTGGGTTCGACAAGTACGTGGCAGCCAAGGCCCGCGTGTACGAGCGGGTCCAAAAAGCGTGTGTTTACAACGTGCAAGACGAGGCCACCGAGAAAATGGTCGAGCAAGCCGAGGTGGTCGAGGGCGCCAGGGCGATTGGCTTCACGCTCGGTATCCCGGGGCTGTCGATGCTTGGCATCGTCGATGACATTTTGGTGGATCGGGCGTTCGTCGAGAACCGCTCGACGCATGCAGCCGAACTCGCAAGCGTCTCGGATGTTCAACCGAATGCCCCGCACAACGTGGCGAACGCATTGGCGGCGGCGGCCCTCGCTCGTGCCTATGGAGTGCCAGCCGCTGCCGTGCGCCAGGGACTGCGGACATTTGAACCAGCAGGACACCGAATTGCCTCTATTCGGACCATCGGCGAGGTCGAGTATGTGGACGACTCCAAGGCGACAAACTGCCACGCGGCGGCCACCAGCATCAAGGCCTACGACTCGGTGGTCTGGATTGCCGGCGGCCTGGCAAAAGGGCAGGAATTTGACGACCTAGTCATTTCTGCTGCGGCCAACCTGCGCGGCGTGGTCCTCTTGGGCGCCGACCGAGGCGTGATTCGGGAAGCCCTGTTGCGACACGCGCCAAAGGTGCCCGTATTCGAGGTCGATCGGACGGACACTGGTGCAATGGCCGAGGTCGTGGGGCATGCGGCAAAGCTCGCTCTCCCGGGCG
>JAHEXM010000287.1 GCA_023252115.1 Micrococcales bacterium
GAGATGTGATCCGCCACCCACTGAGTCGCAGCCATGGCATCGTCAACACCCGCTGGCCACGGAGCTTCAGGAGCCAGTCGGTAATCGACACTGACGACCACTGATTCAGTGTCCCGACACAATCGACGAGCTTGATTGTCGTGAGTATCGAGGTCGCCGATCACAAACGCGCCACCATGAAAGAAAACGATCGTGGGCAAATCACCGTCGGCGTCCGGTCGATAAACACGAACCGGTATTGCTCCCTCTGGACCTGGAATCGAAGCATCCTGCACATCGCGAACCGGTATCACCATGAATGGCTGGCGCATCCCAACGGTCATCATCTTGAAACCATCGCGCGCTTGCTGTGGAGTGCTTTCACTGATTGCGGGTTGGTCCATCCCGTCAATAATGTCCAGTAGTACTTGTATTCCCGGGTCAACTGCCATGAGTGAACTGTAGTCCGCGACAAAGTCACGCTGTTGCTAACCGCAGCTAATAGGCACCCGGGTGGCCCCACTGCGTCGGCGAATGCGTGGTGCCCGCGCGATTGCTAGTCACTGCGTTCGAGGTTGAGCCATCAGGCATTGACGGTGACGTCGGTTTGTCGCTCCAGCCAAAGTCGGGAATCGCCACACCAGCGCGAGTGTCTAGGTTGCCACCGGGCGTTGGGGTGAAATCACCGCCAGCGGCATCGACAAATGCCGGCGTGAAGGAATTGATCGCGTTCGCACTGTCAACTTCGGCCGTGTTGCACGTTGGGTTCGAATCCGTGCAGCCCTGATCGCCACCCAAGCCGAGATCAACATGGCCCGGACCGTTGTAGATGATGTTGTTGACTATGCGAAGGTCCTCATCGTCAACAACAGTCGTTGGCAGATTGTTGCCAGCAGGCGGATGCCGCGGACCATAGACGGCGAACTGTGTGTATTGCGATCCGTGTCCTTCGAATCCCCAGCCAGCAGGGTTGTACAAAACATTGTTGTAGAAGTACACGTGTTTGTTGGGGATCCAGCCATCCGAGTCGCCCTGACTCGAGCCCCATCCACCGAGGTTGTGGCGTGTTGTGCACTCGGCTGCGTTTCCATCACATTCGCGAGCTCCGTAAACAAATTCAATTCCGTGGTCACGACTGCCGACTTTGTACATCGTGTTGTAGGCCAACAAGACGTTGTAGGCGCCATTGGCACCAAGAGCAGCACCTTCAGTGTCATGGATGACGTTGTTGACCACCTTGATGTCGTTGGCCTCGTAGTGAATCCACGGGCTAGTCATAAATTCGAAGCCAGTTCCTTGTCCGGCGGTAAATCCACCGGTGCCACAGTCATAAAACTCGTTCTCGGAGACCGTCAAGTACGAGCTGCCGCCCTTGGCATACTCGCACCAGTCCTGAGCGTCATGCACTTTGTTGCCTATGACATGTCCGTACTGCACTGCAACAAAGTCAATTGCGTTGTCATCTGCGCCGTGAACGTCCGAATCCTCGATGTAGATGTGGTCAGACTGATTGACCTTAAGTAGGTCATGGGCTTGCCGAGCACCGCCGGAAAGAACGACGTGACTGAGCAACACATTGCTACACAATTCGCAATGGAATGCGTCGGCATCGCGAATGATGTTCAGCCCCAGAACATAGACGTAAGAGCTGTTGTACATGTTGATGTCAGCATCAAAGATTGCTGTACCGGCCCCACCGACGGCATTCAAGATGATCGGGTGGGCAACAGTGCCGAACCTGTTCTCCCAATAAGTCGGTGTTTGGTTATCTGCGTATGTCCCGGGCATCAATTGAATTCGGTATCCGGTACTCAGGCTTTCGTTGGCAGGGATCCGACCCCACGCCTCGTTGACCGTTCGTAGAGCAGAACCGCTGCTCGATCCAGAGTTGGCGTCATTTCCCGAAGAGGGATTGACGAAGATATCGGTCAACGTCGGCGATCCGATATTGACGCGACCATTCGATGACACCGGCATGTCGATGCCCGGAGGATGAGTCGCGCCGCCGCCGGAACTGCCCCCGCCACCGGAGCTGCCACCACCGTTAGGGACGTTGGTGCCATCCGGTGTCGAATACCCGAGCACAACAATCGCAATGCTGAGTGGACGCCCAGTGCCGTTATAGACCGACCAACTGCCGACGGGCCCCGGTCGTTTCGAAATCGTTTTCGTCGCTGCGTGCTTGCGGCCGATTGTCAGAGTTGGAGCGGCAGGCTTCTTGGTCCCGCTTGGCCAGATCGTGACGCCACCCACGCCCTTGCTGGTGGCCCGAATGCGCGCCCGGATCAGGCCTACTCCTGATGCAGGAGTGCCGCCAACTCCTAAGACACTGACTTGCGCACGTTGACGAGCCCGGAGCCGGTAATCCAAACCAATACGCGAATCGCGAACATTGCGATACGCGGCGCGAGTCACAGTTGGAGCGGCAACAGCCGAGGGCGCCCGAGCAGAAGTCGGTGTAGTCGCGAGTGCAGAAGTTGGGACGCCAAAAGCCACGATGACTGCACCCACAGCAGCAGCCGTGATTGCGCGCCCAGTGAGCTTCACCGCGCACCTCCGTCTCCAACTCATCATTGACTGCTTTTGGTTGCCCAGTTAGGGCCGTACAGGTGATTGCTCAGACCCAGCCATAAAAAAGGCGCTCAACTACCGCTCGTGCCTGCCTCGTGACCCGCAAATAGTCCTCCGTCAGGCGTCCGCGATCATCATCGCTGTAGCCAAGGATATGTGCCACTCCCGCCAAAATACGAGCGTCGCTCGGGACTTGATCTCCCGGACGTCCAGTCACCAGAGTCACGGCGTTGCGAACAGCGGTGGCCATCGACCACGCGGTTGCCAGCACATGGGCGTCTGAATCGACGATCAGGCCCAGTTCGGCTGCCGCCCTCAAAGCCGTCAATGTGTGTCCGGTCCGAAGAGTTGGGTAGCTTGCACCGAACTGCAGTTGAGTAAGTTGCGCAACCCACTCAACATCTGACAAACCGCCGCGGCCAAGTTTGATATGCAAAGCCGGGTCCGCGCCGCGGGGAAGTCGCTCAGACTCCATACGCGCCTTCAACCGCCGGATCTCGCGCAGATCTTCCTCTGATACACCCGTGACGGGCCATCGCAACGGATCAATCATGTAGGTGAACGCTTGGCCAAGATGTTCGTCTCCCGCGATGACCCTGGCACGCAAGAGCGCCTGTGCTTCCCATGCAGAGGACCAACGCCGGTAGTACGCACGATAAGACGCAAGAGTGCGAATAAGTGGCCCGTCTCGACCTTCAGGACGCAGTCCTGCGTCGACCTCTAGCGACGGATCAGCCGTCGGCGATTGCAATAGTCTGCGCAATTCATTCGTCACATTCAACGCCGCTTTGGTCGCGTCCTCGTCGCTGACTCCTGGCAACGGATCGTGAACAAACATCACGTCGGCGTCCGATGAATAGCCAAGCTCGGCACCACCGAGTCGACCCATTGCAATAAT
>JAHEXM010000288.1 GCA_023252115.1 Micrococcales bacterium
GCCACCAAGTTCCGTCCAGAGTTGTGGGGTGCCCGGTCGATAACTGATGTGCCACAGGTCGGCCCAGGCGCCGCCTACCTCCCGCGTTCCATCGTCGACTGGCACGAACTACCGGAGTCTGACCGCGCTCAAGTGAAATACCTCTTTCTGCAAAACGGCGATGACCCAATCCCGAAGTTTGGTGAGCCGCTTATGTGGCGTCGCCCTGACTGGCTGGGACCCAATGACACCCGGGTCTTCGGTAGTCCGAAGGGAACGCGATGGGTTCAATTCATCACGCTTTTGCAAACCTTCTTTGACATGCAGAATGCACTGACGCCAACTCCCGGGATCTTTGCCGAAGGTGGCCACGACTATCGGGTGGAGATTCCCGAAGCACTTCGCCAGGTGTGGAAGCTGGAGGCGACTGACGAACAAATGCGCGCGGTCCAAGCAGTCCTACGCGAACGCGAACTCGGCTGGGAAACGGCGCGTAAATGGGACGCAGCGGAATCAATTACTGACCCCACGAAGCGCGCAAAGGCCGAATCCAAAGTCGAGAAGACTGTCGGCGGTTGGACTGGCGAAGGAACTACTGGCTCGGCCTCGGCCGACCAGATCGAGCAGATCATTGCGACCGACACTCAACCTGAATAACCACTTCGCTCGCTGGCAGCCGTGCGCCTAGTTAGCTACGGGCCGGCACCGACACCGTGATCCAGCTCGAAGCCGGGCATCGCACTTGAAGCGTGGTCGTGCGGGCGGGCAAGGTCTTCGATGCCGTGCCACTGTGAACGGTCAACCGCGAAACGTGCCGCTGCCCCGCCGCATCGCCACTTCGAATCAGCACCGTGTGGGCACTGGTCACCACTGACACACGCAACCGGTCGCCGGCAACACGTTCGCTGCTGATTGACAACGTGCCTCTTTGCATTGAATGAGTAACCGAATGCTCCGCCCCAGAGGCCCAGGCAGGGTTGACCAAGACTGCAGCGCTCAATGCCAGGGAACCAACCGCGATCATGCTGACACGAAGACCAGCTTGATACTTGTTTCGTTGTGGTGAGTTCATCGGATCTCCTTGAATATGTTGGCTCCTCGTGAGTAGGCGCTCGTTCAAGGAAATGCGATAGATGCAATCGGGTGAGTTAGTAAGCAGCAATGCGAGAGTTTTCAGACCAGCGATGACCAGGATTCGCAAACGACTGATGAACGCATCTACTCTTCGCCAATGCGAATCCAGTCGGTTCAACCATGAGCGCAGTGAGCGAGCAGGGGAAGTCAACGCCTCAGCATCAGGTTCCTTGGCTGGAGCTGTTCTACGACTTAGTTGTGGTCGCCTCCGTTGCCGTTCTCACTGAGACGGTTAACCCGCTGACCGGACTCGTCGGCGAAGCATGGATCTTCATTGCTTCGACAAGCCTGTTTCTGATTTGGCTCTTAACAACTTTTATCTTCAACAAGTTCCCGCCCGACGACGACCCCGCCAGCTTCTCGGATTCAGTCTGGCGAGTCACCCGAACAACGTGTGTGTTCTTTCAAATGATCGCCGTATCCGTCGTTGTGCTTGCTGTAAATCAGGGCCACGAGGGGCTTTCGAATGACCTGGGCCTACTCGCGCTCGGTTTTACGCTCCTAGTACTCGCAACGACATTCATCCTGAGTTTGCGAGTCCATCACACTCCCGCTCCGCGTGTGCGACTCGTCGCGGTCTTGCTCGCCGTCACAGGGGTAGGACTAATTATCGGCAGTGTCTCACCCGACTCGTGGAACGGGGAATACTTTGGCCTAGCCTTGTTAATCTTGATTGCAGCGGTGATCATTTTCGTGCGCGATCATTCGCGCCCGATCGATTTTAGCCACTTGATGGAGCGCTTCGGACTGCTGACAATCATTGTTCTCGGTGAATCAATCTTGACGTTGACGTTGTCATTTGCCGAAGGTCACCACATAAGCAATGTTCCGCTATTTATTCTCGCGATGATCTTCCCGATTGCGGCGTTTGTCATGTACTTCAAAATGCCACCGTTGGAACCCGGTGCAACTCCACCGATTCTTATCTGGGTCCTAGTTCAGTTCATTGTGATCGCATCGTTCGCCGCAACCGGTAGCTCGCTTACAAACCGCGCGGTTCATGAGGAGTTTGTTCACCTTCCAGGAAGCGGCGACAAGTTAACCGTCCGTTTCGTTGTTGCCCTTGTGGCGATGGCTGGAATGTGCCTGGTCGGACGCCGAATTACGCGAAGGCCGGTTGGTGTCTACCTAGTGGCTGCGGCGGCAATCTTGATTACTACAGTCGTGGCGGTTCAGATGCATTGGAGCAACGAGTCGCTTCTTCTTGCACAGGGTGCGATTTTCATTGCTTCAGTGCTTGTCTCGGCTGGATTTGTCGGTTCCGCAAAACGGTCCATCGCGCGACTTGAACAATCAAACGCCACAACGACTTAGACGCTGGTGAGCTGTCGCCTCGCTAGGTCAGCAAAGATCCCGTCGGCATGCAGTAGCGAATCGTAAGTCCCATCTTGCACCAGCCGACCATCTGCGATCACAAGGATGCGATCGGCGCTGACCACCGTACTGAGTCGGTGCGCGACCACCACTCTGGTTATCTTCAACTTGGCCATGGCCGTCATCACGCCTGCCTGACTTTCGTTGTCGAGCGCACTGGTCGCCTCGTCGAACAACAGAATCCTGGGCTTGCGAGCCAATGCGCGCGCAATCAGAATTCGCTGAACCTGACCACCCGAAATAGTGCTCGCATTAACTCGAGTCTGCATGTGCATGGGCATCGCCTTGATGTCATCAGCGATTGCCGCTGCCTCGGCTGCCTTCCAGGCATCTTCCTCAGAGATTTCGGCGCCACCCGATATGTTCTCCAGGATCGAACCCGGCGAAAGTGCCCCACCCTGAATAACTGTGCCGATTCGGCGCCGATAGTCATCTCCATCAATATCGCGAAGATCGTGCCCATCGATCAGGACCTGTCCAGCGTCCGGTTCTTCGACGCCAGTGATCAAACGCAAAGTCGAGGTTTTGCCCGAACCAGATGGACCGACAATCGCAGTGAGTTCGCCCGGATTTATTACGAGCGACAGATTTTGCAGCACGGCTGGTGTTGATGGCTGGTACTGGAAATCAACGTCGCGCAGCTCGATCTTTCCCTTGAGCATGCCCAATGGTTGCGCGTTGACCGACTGTGTCTGGGTTGAATCAAGTATCGGTTGAATCAATTCGAGTGTCGGCGAAATCATCGCAATCGCTGGGACTGCCGAAACAAGTCCAACGATCGCTGCGAATACAGCACCAAATGCAGTCGAAAAAGCAATGTAGGTGCTGCTACTTATCGTGGCGCCGCTGGCACCCCACATGAATTCGCCAACGACGATGAAGAAACACATCGGTGCAAGCGCCGCGACAGCACCCAAATACGCCTGCAGTCGACCGATGACCAACGTCTGT
>JAHEXM010000289.1 GCA_023252115.1 Micrococcales bacterium
TGCGCCCAACACCCATGTATGTCCGACTTGCCTTGGTTTGCCTGGCGCTTTGCCGGTCGTCAACCGTGCGGCAGTTGAGGCCGCGATGAAGATCGGCCTAGCGCTGAATTGTTCGATCGCACCTTGGGGTCGGTTTGCCCGAAAGAACTATTTCTATCCGGATATGCCCAAGGACTTTCAGATCAGCCAATACGACGAGCCATTGTGTGTGGACGGTTGGATCGATGTCGATGTCCCTGACGGAGACAGCCACCAAACGGTTCGCGTTGAAATTGAACGCGTGCACATGGAAGAGGACACCGGCAAACTCCTACATTCCGGTGGCGATACCGGTCGTATCCATGGAGCTGACTTTTCGCTCGTTGACTACAACCGAGCAGGCGTTCCGCTCATCGAGATTGTGACCAAACCGGTTCCTGGGACCGGGGCTTTGGCTCCAGCCGCCGCCCGTGCCTATGTGACGGCTTTGCGGGAGCTGGTCCGTGGTCTCGGTGTCTCGGACGTCCGGATGGAGCAGGGTTCACTTCGTTGCGATGCCAACGTTTCGATTGCGCTAGTCGGTGCAACCGAGTGGGGCACGCGGACGGAGACCAAGAATGTGAACTCGCTGCGTTCTGTTGAGCGCGCTATTCATTCAGAGATTTTGCGCCAGGCTGACGTGTTGGACAACGGCGGACGCGTTGTTCAGGAGACCCGGCACTTTCAGGAAGATTCAGGAACTACCACTTCAGGTAGGTCGAAGGAACAAGCCGAGGACTACCGATATTTTCCGGAGCCAGACCTTGTTCCGATCGCACCTCATGCTGAATTGGTTGAGGAGATCAAAGCATCGCTCCCGGAACCGTCCTCGGTTCGATATGCGCGTTTGCAAGAGGAGTGGGGCCTATCTGACTTTGACATGGCTTCGGTAGTTAATGCGGGCGCAGTCGAACTCATCGTTGAAACTGTCGAGGCGGGCGCCGCGCAGTCGGCGGCACAAAAATGGTGGCTCAGTGAATTGTCGCGACGAGCAAACGAAGCCGGAATCGAACTGGATGAACTTGCGATAACGCCGGTCCAGGTGGCTCAAGTCGTTGCTCTTGTTGCCGATGGCTCGCTTACCGACAAATTGGCACGTACGGTTATCGACGGAGTGCTTGCTGGAGAGGGAGACCCTCAAGCGGTTATTGCAGCACGTGGATTGGGTGTCGTGTCTGACGACGGCTCACTAACCGTAGCGATCGATGAAGCAATCGCCGCCAACCCAGACGTCGCCGACAAAATCAAGGGCGGCAAGCCGCAAGCCGCCGGAGTCATTGTCGGCGCCGTGATGAAGGCGACACGGGGTCAGGCTGACGCGGCGCGCGTGCGCGAACTACTGTTTGAAAAGTTGGGCGTTACACCGGAGTAGACGATTGCCCGCCAAGGCAGTCGGTGATCGAAGTGTGCGAAATGAGTGAGTGTCGCCATAGTCTGACCACGTGAGTGCGTCGGCGACTGACTCGCAGGCAGTCGATGATCTCGACAGGCCGTATGAGCAGCTATGGACTCGCGTCAAAGTATTGCTGCGTCACGAATTTAGTGCGCCCCAGTATTGGTTGCCTGGTCTGGTGTTCAACGCGTTGGTAGTAGTTGCAGTGTGGATCCTCATCGACCCGAGTATTGCCCACGAACACACAGCACTGATCTTCTTTCCATTGGCATTCGCCTCGTGGGTATTTGCTGACGTATTTGTTACCAACTTGTTCGGCAACGCTCCTGACCGATGGCGCAACTCGCTGGATGATGGCAAAGCGATTCGCGCCGAAATGACTGCGCGCAATCTCGCGTTTTGGATTCTCGTTTCGCCGATATGTATCGCACTGTGCATCGCCATTGTGCCGAGTCAGCACGATCTGGTTCTTGGTGCAGCGGTGTTTCTCATGGTGCTCTTCGTGCCATTCGGATACTTCGGGATGGCATGTCTGGTTGCGCCTTTGCTTCCGTACCATCCGTTATCTGTCAAGGAGCGACTAACGCAGCCTGGGACCTGGGTTCGGTTCGGCCTGGCGTTGTTGATGCCATTCCTGCTGACATTTCCAGCTGCAGTTGTAGCTGACCTTCCCGTTGAAGTCGGTATCTACTTCTTCGGAACCAAGAGTTCGCACATGCTGATCTTTGCGATCTTGACAGTCCCGTGGGCACTTTTCTTGTGGCAGGCGCTCATCGGAGCATCTGCTTGGCTGACTGGCAAACGCCGAGACCACATCCGGAAATTTCTGACGACACCTGGTGCGTAGGCTGAATGGCATACCGATGTCATTGGCCAGAATCTTCCGGAACGGAGCGCGTCTTGTCCGTTACGTCGCCAGCCGTGCGGCACGTCCGCTCTGTCGAATCGTCGATCACCGTCTGTGGGTCTATACAGGAAACCTGGGACGAAATCACCAACGTCGATATCGCGAGCGATACTCACCCAGCCTATTTTCGACTCTTCGGAATTCCAAACCCGTTGCGTGCCGAAATCGAGTCGGCAGGTGTCAGTGGACGCCGTATCGCCTATTTCGACAACGGCAAACGGTTCATCCAAGCGATCACCATCTGGGAGCCGCTGAGGAAGTATTCCTTCACCTTCAATCCCGAGAAGGGGTTCAAGGTCCTGTTCTTTTTCGACTTGTCAGATGGTGTGGTGCAAATCCCTACCGGCACGTATTGGTTGTCACCCGATGGCACTGGGACCAAGATCCGGTTGGGAACCCAGTATTCAATTGATCGCGCAATGTCTCCGATTTTGGCGGCACCGGTGCGGCTTAGTCTTCGACTCTTTCAGCGCTATCTGCTGAAGTCGATCCGTCGAAATGTTGAAGCCAGGTGACAGCCCATAGCGTGAACACGATTGTGATTGATCGTCCAGCTGCTGTTGTCTTCGACACAATTCACGACTATCCAAATCGGCTGGCTTGGGACACGTTGCTGCGCAAGGCCTACACCCTCGACAATGCTCCACCTGCGGCTGGTGTGGTCGCTGTGTGCAAAGCACGCTGGCATCTGGGCGGGCTGACGTTCGCAACTCGCTATGTGACCTTTATGCGACCGACGTTGGCTGCGGTTGCTTTGGTTAAGCCCTACTTCATTTTCGAAGTGTGGTCAGCCTCGATTCGGCAATCAGACCTTCCATCAGGGATGAACTGCAGCGACTTGACCTACACCTTGACGTTTCGCTGCCGACCCTCGTGGCTCGCACAGCCACTTGAGTCAATTGCGCAACGTCTGTTTGATGCCGAGACCAAGCGCCGCTTGCTTGCTCTAAAGAAGTACCTCGAATCGAATTGACATTTACGTAGCGTCAAGCTTTACCGTCGTCGTATGGACAACAAAGAGTTCCTGTCGATAGCCGAAGTGTCAAAGGCAGCCGGAATAAGCTCTCGCACGCTGCGCCACTACGACGACATCGAATTGCTCACCCCGGCGTCGGTTGG
>JAHEXM010000290.1 GCA_023252115.1 Micrococcales bacterium
AAACCACTTGAAACCAACTGTTGGGCTAGGACATCAGTTCGGATAGCAAGATCGGCGGCGATGACGTTGAGTCTATTCCGCTCCACTCGAAGAGCGGCGGCTTCCGCATCGATAGCGGCATTCCCAGTTTCGAAGATCCAATCAAACTCACAGGCCTGGGCCGCAGTTTCAGAAAATGCACCCCCAGCAACAAGTTCATCTCGAATGAATCGATCGAGGTTCACGAGCGCACGAGCTTGCACTTCGATCCCCGGGTAGTCACGCAGCGTCGCAACCCACCCGTCGGATGTGCTCGTGACAGTCACGTCCATCAGCGCTAAACCACCCTATGTAGTTGCGTAGCAAGATCGACGCTGGAAGTTCGGTAAGACGAGCGTAGCCGAGACTTGCCGGACTTTCGGTGGTGATCCTTTGCGAAGCCTATGTAGTTGCGTAGCAAGATCGACGCTGGAAGTTCGGTAAGGCGAGCGTAGCCGAGACTTGCCGGACTTTCGGTGGTGATCCTTTGCGAAGCCTATGTAGCAGCAGCTAATTGGCCGCAAGCACCATCAATTTCGCTGCCGCGAGTATCGCGAACGGTTACCGGCACGCCGTTAACTCGCAGTCGATTCACGAAGGCCCGTTGCGATTCAGGTCGTGAAGCAGTCCATTTTGATCCAGGTGTCGGGTTCAGCGGAATCAAATTGACATGAACCAAGCGCCCAATAAGCAGGCGGCTGAGCAATTCAGCACGTTCCTCTTGATCGTTGATGTCACGAATTAATGCGTACTCGATTGAAACCCGGCGCTTGGTTCGTTCGGTGTATTCCCACGCTGCGTCTAACACTTCATCGATTGGCCAGCGTGTGTTGACGGGAACAAGCTCATTGCGCAGTTCGTCGTCGGGAGCGTGCAGCGAAACGGCCAGCGTTATCGGCATCCCCTCGCCGGCGAGGTCACGCATGCGCGGCACAAGCCCGACAGTCGACACCGTGATGCCACGACCCGACAGCCCTAAGCCAGCGGGTGCCGGCGCAATTAACGTACGGATTGCCCGAATCAGTGGTGTGTAGTTGGCCAATGGTTCACCCATACCCATAAAGACCACGTTGCCAACTCGACCGGGTCCACCCGCAACCTTGCCTTGCGCCAATTGCCGCGCACCGTCCATCACTTGCTCGACAATTTCTGCAGTGGAAAGATTTCGGGTGAGCCCAGCTTGTCCGGTCGCACAAAACGGGCAGTTCATCCCGCAGCCAGCCTGACTTGAAACACACATGGTGACTCGGTCCGGGTAGCGCATCAACACACTCTCAACCAATGCGTTGTCGTGCAACTGCCAAACATTCTTGACGGTCGTTCCCTCGTCGCACGTCACGCGTTTAACCGGTTTGAGCAATTCCGGAAGGAGGGCGGAAGCAATCGCATCCCGATCGTGCGCAGACAGATCAGTCCAATGGCTTGGATCATCGGATAGCCGCGCAAACCAATGGCGCGAAACCTGATCCGCGCGGAATGCTGGTATGCCCAGTTCGGCTAACGCCTCTTTTCGTTCCTGCGCAGTCATATCTGACAAGTGTCGTGGCGGTTTCCCGCGCTTGGGCGGATCAAAGACGAGTAACGGCAATTCCACGCCGTTGCCCTCAGGCGGTTCGGAAGTGGTCATCCGAGGAAGGCTTGGAAGAAGGCCCACTAGACAAACGCGTTCGGGACCAGCGAATCAAGACGATCCATCAGGCCACCGTGGCCAGGTAGTAAGTGACTCATGTCCTTGACACCAAGGTCACGCTTAATTGCGCTTTCAATGAAGTCACCGCCAGTTGCGGTGACCGTCATGACTGCACCAGTAATCGCGCCTTGCCACCATTGCGCGTCGAGCAGCCAGACGAACAGCCAAGAACCAACAACGACCTGGAAGAACACCGAACCGGCAAACCCTTCCCACGACTTTTTGGGACTCACTTTTGGCGCAATTGGGTGTTTACCAAATAGAACTCCGACTGCGTATCCGCCAATGTCGCTCGCGATCGTTAGCGCGACAAAGACGACCACACGCTCCGGCCCATTTGAGGTCGACAGAGTCAACATCAAGAAGCCGAGCATGAATGGCAAGTAAGCGGCAACAAAAACGCTGGCTGTTGTGTCGCGAACGAATTCGTGGGTGCCCCGGCGAATCCGCCACATCATGATTGAGATGACCATCGCACCGAAGACGACCATCATCGCTTCGATACCCCACACGTATGCGCAGAACGTCAACGCAAGAGCGCCGATGTACAACGGCGTGCGGGCCAAGCGAATGCCGACGTAGGCAAACGCGCCGGTCAGCTCATAAATGCCAATGCAGATAGCGCCCGCGGCCACGATCGCAAAGAGCCACTTGAAGGTAAACAGAGTGACGATTACCAGCAGTACTAGGCCAACCCCAACGCCGATAGCAGCTGGCAGGTTTCGCCCCGCCTTGGTCTTTGCCGCAGGGTCGACTGCGGTCAGATCTGAGTGGTTTCCGGCAGGATTGACCGCATCAGCGCCACCACCGGGGGTATCGGACACGAGCCTCAGATCTCTAGGAGTTCGGCTTCCTTGTGTTTGAGAATGTCATCCACGTGTGCCACATGCTTGCTGGTGACGTCATCAAGCTGCTTTTCTGCCCGGCGAACATCGTCCTCGCCAGCGTCTTTTGCCTTAATCATCGCGTCCAGAGTCTCTTTTGCATGGCGGCGAATACTGCGGATTGAGATCCGCGCGTCTTCAGCCTTTCCGCGCGCCACCTTGATGTATTCCTTGCGGCGATCTTCGGTCAATTCGGGCAAAACGACCCTGATCAGGTGGCCATCATTGGTTGGGTTAACCCCGAGATCGGAATCGCGAAGCGCCTTCTCGATATCCGTCATAGCAGTTTTGTCGAACGGGGTGATCAGGATCATCCGCGCTTCGGGAGTCTGAAACGAAGCAATCTGATTGAGCGGAGTCGAAGTGCCGTAGTACTCCACCGTGATCTTGTTGAACATCGCCGGATTCGCTCGCCCGGTGCGCAGCGTCGCAAAGTCCTCACGCGCAACCTGAATAGCTTTATCCATCTTTTCTTCAGCTTCGAAGAGGGTCTCGTCAATCACAGCGGCTCCGGGTTGTTGTGTCGGGTTTTGAGTCTAGGACTTGCTGTTGACGAGCGTGCCAATGCGTTCACCGGCAACCGCGCGGGCGATGTTTCCATCTTTCATCAAGTCAAATACGACAATCGGCATCTCATTGTCACGACACAAACTGATTGCCGTGGCATCAGCAACCTTGAGGTCGCGAGTCAAGACGTCGTCGTAGGTCAATTCGTCAAAGCGCTTTGCGTCAGGGTTTGTCCGTGGGTCGTCGTCGTACACGCCATCAACGCTCTTTGCCATCAACACCACTTGCGATGCCGTTTCCAATGCACGTTGAGCTGCGCAAGTGTCGGTAGAAAAGA
>JAHEXM010000019.1 GCA_023252115.1 Micrococcales bacterium
AGTCTTTCAAAGGCCCCGAGCACCTAGCCGAGATTCAAACGGAAGCTCGCGAGGTCGTGTCAGACGCTTTCAAGAGCTAGTTACCTTTCGCGGCCGAAGAACACCTTGGTACGCAATCCGGAATAGAGCAATATCAAAACGACTACGGCCACAACCAGTTCGATCGCGGCATCGTTTAAGGCGACGCCACTGACGGACACGAACAGAATGCCGACGCATACCACGATTCGGACCACACACAACAAAGCGATAATTGCCCGCGCCATGCGCGAGCCTCGAAAGAGTCCAAACGAAACAACTACGACAACGACGCCTACGACAATCAAGACGATGCCTGCGACCAAAATCTGCGTCAGGCTCAAACCAAGTCGCGTTTGAAAGCTAGTGCTGGCATGCGCAACGACCAGTGCGATTCCGACAATCACTTCTAGTAGACCGATGATGAAAGTGATCACCGCGACGAGAGTGACGTTCCACGGGCGGGGAGCCCGTTTCGGAGAATCGACAACGGCAACGGTCTCTGGCGATGTCATATGTTGATTCTGACGGTCCATTGCCTCGTTTGCTCGATTTGATCACTCGCAACGGCTAGCAACCCCCGTTTCACACTTCTTCGCAAACGCGGACGAAATGACCCTTTCCAAGCTGTTTTTAGGGACATTTCGTCCGCGTTTGCGGGATGGGTGAGTCTGTTACAAGACAAGCAACATTCGGGTATTGCCGAGTGTGTTCGGCTTTACGCGTTCCAGATCGAGGAACTCAGCTACACCCTCGTCATATGAGCGAAGTAACTGTTCAAACACTTCATGAGTAACAGGTGTGCCATCGATCTCTTCGAATCCAAACCTAGAAAAGAAGTCCGTCTGGAAAGTCAGAACAAAGACGCGCTTAATACCAATTGCCCGAGCTTTCTCGAGCAGGTGTTCAAGAAGCGCTGCGCCGACTCCACTACGCGCATGTTCGGGATGAACACCCAGTGTCCGGACTTCGCCGAGATCTTCCCAAATCACATGCAACGCGCCGCATCCAACTACTTCGCCGTCGCGTTCCGCAATGACGAACTCCGGGACATCCTCGTACAGCGCGACAGTTTCCTTGCTCAACAAGATGCGATCACTTGAATAAGTATCGATGAGTTGGCGAATCGATCGCACGTCGCTTGTTCGCGCCGGCCGAATGCTTACTTCAGACATTCTTCTCGAACACCAATCGCAAACCGATAAGCGTCAGAGCAGGTTCATGTGTGGTGATTGTCCGAGACTCATTGATCACGACTTGTGACAGCCCGCCTGTCGCAATAACCGCCGTCACAGATCCACCAAGTTCAGCAACAATTCGATCCACGACGCCGTCAACCTGACCTGCGAACCCGAATACTGTTCCTGATTGCAGCGCCTCGACAGTGTTCTTACCGATAACAGACCGCGGGCGGACTAGCTCGACCATTCGCAACTGCGCTGCCCGTTGAGCAAGCGCTTCAACCGAAATTTCGATTCCGGCCGCCAGAGCGCCACCGATGAACTCGCCCTTTGCCGATACGACGTCGAAATTCGTCGACGTTCCAAAATCGACCACGATGCACGGACCGCCGTACAACGTGTACGCAGCCAGGGTATTAACGATGCGGTCAGTCCCGACTTCTTTTGGATTGTCGGTCAACACCGAAACGCCGGTCTTGATACCTGGCTCGACGATCACTGTGGGCAGGTCTGCGTGGTACTCCTCAAACATTGTTCGCATCTCGCGGAGTACGGCCGGGACTGTTGAACATAGAGCCACACCGGTAATTGGCGGATCTTCGGAAAGAAGTCCACGCAGTGACAATGCAATCTCGTCCGACGTTGCACGGGAGTCCGTCTTGGTTCGATATGAACGAACTAGCTTTTCGCCCTCAAACAGGCCAAGGACCGTGTTGGTGTTGCCAACGTCAATCGCGAGCAGCATGTTCAAGTCCTCCTGATCCTTGCCCTAAGACGAGGCTGCCGTAAGGTCCGCGCCAATATCGAGCACTGGTGCCGAATGGGTGAGTGCCCCAACGGCAACAAAGTCAACACCAGTTGCGGCTAGAGCCGGTGCATCGGCCAGGGATAGTCCACCCGATGCCTCGAGTTCGGCGCGTCCTTTGGCAGCTTTGACGGCTTGGCGGGTCTCGTCAATGCTGAAATTGTCGAGCAATACCAGGTCGGCACCTGCGTCGAGGACTTCGTCGAGCTGCTCTAGTGAATCAACTTCCACTTCGACTGGAATGCCCGGAAATTGCTGTCGCACTGCAGCGAAGGCCGCGGCGACACCACCTGCGGCAACCACATGGTTGTCCTTGATTAGGGCGGCATCTGACAACGACATCCGATGGTTCACCCCACCGCCACATCGCACGGCGTACTTTTCGAGGGATCGAAGTAGTGGTGTCGTTTTGCGAGTGTCGCGAACCCGAGTCTTGGATCCGTGCTGTTCTAACTCGGTAACCCATCGTCGGGTTTGCGTTGCAACACCAGACAAGTGACACAAGTAGTTCAGCGCTGTGCGCTCGGCGGTCAATAGGGAACGTGTTACACCTTGAGCTCTCAGTACCAGGTCACCGGCATCGACGGTGGAACCGTCATCAATCAGGATCTCGACACTGGTGTGTGGATCACACAATTCGAACGCGATTGCAGCGACCGCAGCACCACAGATAACACCACTTGCGTGAGCGACGAAATCCAGAGTCGCAGTCGAGCTTTCGGGAACGGTTGCCGCCGACGTCACGTCGATCCCGCCTGCGAGATCCTCAGCCAACGTTGCACTCACCAAGATGCCGACGCTATCGGGGTCCAATCCCGCACTGCGCAATTCAGCGCGACGCTGATCACTCACTACCGACGTCACTATGCGACACCGGACGTGATCGGATTCGGTAGCGGAACCGGCGCGCGGGTTATTTCAATGTCACCGGTCGGCAATCTGCGTGCGAGCAATCGAACCCGCCAATTTTCATCGTCGATGTCGGGATAGTCTTCGCGCCAATGTGACCCGCGAGTCTCCTCCCGTAGTGCCGCTCCTTCAGTAAGGACTCGGGCAACCATTGCAACGTTGGTGGTTTCCCACGCTTCGGTGCACGGAGTACCACCGCCAGTTTCCAAAATTCCGTCAAGGATGTCGGCTGTGTCCCGCATCGATTCCGCAGTGCGAAGTACGCCAACTCCGGCAGTCATAGCCTTCTGAATCTGTGATCGCGAACCAGGCGCAACCAATATTGCTTCGCCTGCCTCTTCGACCGGCGTGCGACGTTCGGGTAAACCAGCCGCCAGCGCGGAGCCGATACGGTCAGCAAAAACCAGACCTTCGAGCAGGCTGTTACTTCCCAATCGGTTTGCGCCATGCACTCCAGTGCAAGCACATTCACCTGCGGCAAATAATCCTGCGACGCTCGTGCGCCCGTGCAAATCGGTGAGCAGCCCGCCGGAGCAGTAGTGCTGGGCTGGTGCGACTGGGATCAGTTCGGTCGTCGGTTCAATTCCATGTGCGCGACAGGACTCCAGAATCGTGGGGAATCGCAGCTGCCATGCTGCTTCGTCGATGTGTCGGGCATCCAACCAGACATGTGGTCGACCAGTGTCACGCATGCGATGCATGATCGCTTTTGCCACAACGTCTCGCGGTGCAAGCTCGGCCATCGGATGTACATCCACCAAGAACCGCTTGCCATCGTCATCAACGATCGTTGCGCCCTCGCCCCGCAAAGCCTCGGACACCAAAGGCTGCTGGCCCTGCTGTGAAGGTCCAAGCCACAACACAGTCGGATGAAATTGAACAAACTCAAGATCGGCCACAATTGCCCCGGCTCGAAGGCCCAGTGCTACGCCGTCGCCAGTCGCGACTGACGGATTCGTCGATGACGAAAATGCCTGACCAATGCCGCCTGTCGCTAGCACGACCGCAGGTGCCAACGCTGCTCCCACTCCATCGCGC
The DNA here is from genome assembly GCA_023252115.1 of Micrococcales bacterium. Taxonomy (GTDB): domain Bacteria; phylum Actinomycetota; class Actinomycetes; order S36-B12; family UBA10799; genus JAHEXM01. The sequence continues at coordinate 3,952 of JAHEXM010000019.1, forward strand.
TGTCCTTCACCCATCACGTGCAGTGTCAAACCCTGACTGGCGCCCTTTTCATCTTTGATCAAGTCGAGCACAAGCGCATGCTCGATCAGCTCAATTCCCGGGTCACTTCGAACTGCGGTAACCAGTGCACGGGTGATCTCAACGCCGGTCGCATCTCCCCCGGCATGCGCAATTCGGTTGCGGTGATGCCCACCTTCACGGGTCAGGGCAATGTCGCCGCCGGCAGTTCGATCAAATTCGGCACCCCAGCTGATGAGGCGCCGCAAGGCCGCAGGTCCTTCGTAGGCGAGTGCCTGGACGGCGGTCGGATCGCACAGCCCAGCGCCAGCTTCCAAGGTGTCTCGTACATGGTCGGCTGGGGAATCATCCTCCGACATCGCAGCTGCAATTCCACCTTGCGCCCAACGAGTCGAACTCTCATCGACGCGAGCTTTGGTCACCAGCAGAACGCTGTGCCCGGCTCGGCGTGCGTGCATCGCCGTCGCCAAACCGGCAATTCCGGAACCGACAACAACAACGTCGGTGTTGATGATCCAACCGGGTGCGGTTGATTCCAGCCGAGCTGGCAGGCCCATTACGAATCCCGTCCGACGATGTCAATGCGTGCATTGTCCAACAGCCGCGTTCCACCGACGATGGCAGTCACAATCAAACGTCCTTCACCGGACTTCGGCGCTGGGCCCATTTGAGTGTTAGTCACGACGGCATACACCGGGGAAACTCCGGCAGATGCATCAAGCACGCCAAGTGCGGCTGCTTCGATCTCTTTGGCGTCAGCGCCATTTTTGGCTGCAAGCTGGCTGGCCGCAATCGATTGGGGGATGGCAAGCGCAGCTGCCCGGGCATCCGCGTTTAGGTATTCGTTGCGACTTGAAAGCGCGAGCCCGTCAGCTGAACGTACAGTCGCCCCGCCTAGCACTTCGACATCGAAATCTAAGTCAGCCACCATGCGGCGCACGAGTGTCAGTTGCTGATAGTCCTTCTCGCCAAACACTGCAACATTCGGATTAGTCAATTGCAACAACTTGGCAACGACTGTCAGGACCCCGCCAAAATGCACAGGCCGATCGGCTCCTTCGAATCGCCGACCAAGCTCCCCCGGGTCAACGGTGATCAACGGATCGCCATCGGGGTACATGACCTCACGGGTCGGGGTAAAGACCAAGTCCACCGAGCGCTCGGCGCACATAGACAGGTCGGAGTCCAGCGTTCGCGGATAGTTTGCGAGGTCTTCATTGGCCCCAAACTGCAAAGGATTGACGAAAATGGTGACGGTCACGTGCCCTTGTCGTCCAACCGCATTGCGGGCCAGTGTCATCAATTCGGCGTGGCCCGCGTGAAGCCCGCCCATTGTCATGACAACTGCTCGCGCACGGTCGCCAGTCAGCAGGTATGCCTCACTCAACTCACTTCGAGTGGTTGCAACCGTCATGTGTGGTTCAGCCATCGTGTGCGCCACCGGTTCCGGGTGCGCCAGGATCCATGGCAAGTACTTCCAGCAATGCTTCGGCTGCCTGCGGTTTCAAAATGCCAGCAGCGAGTGCACGATCTGCAGTCAGACGCGCCATCGCCACGTATGCGCGACGAGCCTCCGGTGAAATCTCCTCAATCGCGTCGATGTGTGCCGCAAGTGAGCCGGCATCACCCCGTGCCACTGGACCGGTAAGCGCGGCATCGCCTTGCCGCAGGGCATTGTCGAGCGCGGCCGAGAGCAACGGTGCCAACATCCGCGTTGGATTTTCAACGCCTGCGGCGTGCAGCAAATCGACCGACTGGTTCACCAGGGTCACCAAGTGATTTGCGCCGTTGGCCATGGCGGCGTGATACAGCGCCCGCCGCTCCTCGGGAACCCACACTGGATCGCCGGTCATTTCGACGACTAGCGCCTCGGCGATAGCTCGAATCGCTTCGGGCGATGTCACGCCGAAAGGGGTATCGACCAAGCGATCCAAGTCCAGGCTCGTTCCGGTGAAAGTCATCGCTGGGTGTAGCGCCAGCGGAAGCGCGCCCTTATCAGTCGCTGGTTGCAGAACACCAATTCCATATCGACCACTTGCGTGTGCAAAGAATTGGCCGGACTTCACCGCACCAGTTGAGGCCAACCCTGCGACAAGGTCAGGCAGCGCATCGTCTGGAACCGTGAGCAAAACAAGCTCGGCAGCAGCCACGACTTCAGGCGGCGTCATCAACGGAACATTGGGTAACAGTGCTTCGGCCCGAAGTCGACTGACGTCACTGACCGCTGATGCCGCGACGATTGGATATCCAGCGCGGCGCAATGCAGCACCAAGAACACTGCCGGCTCGGCCCACACCAACGATGCCAACTTTAAGCAACGGCGGTTGGTCGTTCTGGTCGGTCACACCTAGAGCCTAGTAAGCAGCGAGGTCGCACACCGATCGGCTACTTGGCTAAATCTCCCGCAACAACGAGGAACGACATCAAGGCAATCGGAAAGCGTTCGTAGCTTTCCCCTATCACCGCGGCGCTCGCCGCTTGAGCATTGCCGAATGACGCTGAGCGAATCTTCAAACGGTAAGGCTCGATTGCCCCTCGGGACACCACATACCAACCATTGATGCCGGTCGGGTTTTCGGTCCAACCGTAACCCGCACCTTCCGGCAAACGCAGCGATCGCGGGAGTCGAACTGAGACCGGACCGTCCGTGAGCGCATCGAGACGATTGGCACATTCGACAATGCAATCCAGTGCCACCGCGAATTCATCGGAGATGACCACCAGCCGTGCCTGAGTATCACCGGCAGTTCGCACAATGCGCCGCAGGATTTTGGCTTCAATCAATTCCGGATAGGCGCAATAGGCAGAATCGAACCGCAGGTCAAGGGACAAACCACTCGCTCGAGCAACTGGACCGCTGGCTCCGTATGCGATGGCATCTTGCTCAGAAAGCGTGGCAACTCCAGCCAACCGTTCATCGTGGCGAACCCATTCCGAAAGTTGGGGTGCGATCTGAGCAGCGGCCTTGGCGACTGTTCGAACCGTCGTTGTCCAGTCCGGCGGGCAATCCTCGCGCAAACCTCCCGGCTGAACAATCATCGTGTGCATTCGCCCGCCGGCAAATTCCTCTTGGGTATCGATGAGACGTTCCCGAATCGTCTTCGCCGACTCGGCAAGAGATTCCTCTCCGAGCTCGCGCGCGGTTTCACCCAGCCAGCGCACATGGTGAATGGCCCGGCTCAATTCCGACAACAGCGTTCGGATCCAAGTGGCACGCTGCGGAACAACAATCCCGAGCATCGATTCGATCGTTAGCGCCAAGCCAAGTTCGGAACCGGAAGCCGAATGCCAATCGTGTCTGTTTGCGAGCATGAGGGCCTGGCGGTAGTCACGCGATTCGAACAGTTTCTCGGCCCCACGATGCATTGGATAGATGACCGGGGAAGCAGCCGCGATTTGGGTGCCTGACAGAACAAAGTCCCACTCCATCGGTCCGTGACCCGCTGGATGTTCGGGACCGAAACTCGGCGTCCATCGAAGGCGGTCAGCATCAACGTTCACGCTCCGATCCTGTCAGGCGACCAAGTGACGGGCGGCACGCCCTAGATAAGGCCCTTCGACTGCAACCAATTCCTTGCCACGGTCATCGGGTCTTGGCGTTGTTCGTCGACTTGTGAATTGAGTGAGCGCAAGTCATTGGTAGTCAAAGCTTTTGACACCGAATTCAGTGCTTCGCTAATCGATGGCGTGACGGCATCGGTGTTTAGCACTGGAATGATGTTGTCAGCAACCTCGAGGTGCTTATCGTCAACAAGAACAATCAAGTGCTGACTTTGGATGGTTCCTTGAGACGAGAACACCAACCCAAGGTTGATCTTTCCCTGATTCAGTGCCTGGATGGTGAGCGGTCCGCCTGCATCAAGCGACACGAAGGTCTTGAACTTCATTCCATACGTACTTTCGAGGCCGGGTTGGCAGAACGGTCGGGTTGGACAATCGGGTCCAGCACCCAAAGTGACCGGCGACTGTTGTGAAAGCGTCGCCATCTGAGACAAGGTCGCGAGTTTGTTTTGCGCCGCGTAGTTAGCAGTAACTGCGAAGGCATTGGAATCTTCGGCAGGCGAAGGCGGCAGGACAGTCAAATTGCGCGGCTCTGCGAGACCAATCAATGCCTTGTATGTCTTTGCCACATCACCCGAAGCAATTTGCGGTGCCTTGGACCCATTCACTTTCGCATTGAGATATTCGGTGAAGGTGCCCAGGTATTCAGGTGTTACTTGCAACTGGTTCTTTTCGAGCGCAGGCTCGTTGATCTCACGCGTGCTGAGTTCCTTGACTTGCGACTTCTGGCCCGAGTGCTGAATGACCAGCGCATACATATTTGCCAAGATGCGGCTCTCGGTGAAGTTGGTTGCGCCCACCAAGATCGCGTCACCATCGATTGCACTAGTGAGAGCGCAGCCACTGATTCCCCAGCTAGTAATCAAGGCGCCAATGCACAACATCGCCAAACATCGAATGCGGTGACGCCTCATTGAGTGACCGCCTCAAGCATCGCGTCGCGTTCACGCAGTCCCTTCGGAGTCGAGCGCTTTTGCGCAATTGCCAGCACACCTTCAGTTGCCAACGCCATCACAGCCGTCAAGATCGCACCGGCGAGTAACAAGGTGATGTCTTGAATCGCAAATCCCTCGACAACGTAGGCGCCGAGTCCCCCACCACCAACGAGTGCTGCCAACGACGCAGTGGCTACTACTTGCACCGTTGCGGTCCGGATTCCCGCTGCTATCAAAGGAACGGAGTTCGGGATTTCTACCTGCCACAAGATCTGACTTCCCGACATTCCCATCCCGTTGGCCGCACCCCGAATTTCCTCGTCAACGTCACGCACACCGATATAGGCATTGGTGAGTAACGGCGGTAGCGCAAATATCACCAGCGCAAGGATCGCCGCAGTGTTTCCAACACCCACCGGTGCCCACGAGGCAAAGATCACCAGGACGCCGAAAGTGGGTATGGCACGTCCGAGGTTTCCCACGTTGATGGCCAGAAACCCGAACTTTCGGATATGGCCTAAATAGATGCCCAACGGCAATGCGATTGCCAAAGCGATACCCATCGAAATCGCGCTGATATAGAACTGCTGCCAGAAGCGAACCGGGATCCCGTTGGGCCCAGTCCAATTCGCTGGATCGGTAAACCACTGCCACAGGTTCATCCCGCTGCCCTCCGCGATCTAGCCCACGGAGTCATGAGTCGTTCAACCAACTGAAGTACTAACTCAAGAAGTATCGCCAACACGATGCAGGCCAGCGTCGCTGTCATGATCTGCGCGTGCCAGAAGTTCTGCAGGAATCCGCTGTAGATCAACGACCCGTAACCGCCGTATCCAACAAGTGCGCCAATCGTTACCAGACCGACGGTCGACACTGTGGCTATGCGGATACCAGCCAAAATCGTAGGTAGTGCCAGCGGAAGTTCGACATGCCACAAGCGACGAACTGGGCCGAATCCCATGCCGCGAGCAGCGTCAACTGCATCCACCGGAACACCCTTGAGTCCAACCACGGCGTTCCGCAAAACCACCAAGAATGCATACATCGCCAGCGCAACAATCACTGTCCAAGGGGTCAGCCCGAAGACTGGCCACAATATGGAAATAAGAGCCAGCGACGGGATCGTGTACAAGACACCGCCCAGCGCCAAGACAGGACCCTCAAGGCGCCGGTAGCGTCGCACTAGTAGTGCCAACGGAAGCGCCACAATCACGGCAAGCAATACCGAACAAATAGTCAGGAACAAATGTTCGCGTCCAGCATCAAGTAAGACGCCGATGTGCGTCACGATGTAGGACCAGCTGAACCAAGGATTGGGAGCAGGCGTGGTCGTATCGCTCGCCGCAGCGAGAAGGACACCGCCAAGAGGAGGCACGGCATGAACGCTACTGCTCCAGATGACGCGATGATCCGCTTAGACAACGTGGCGAAGGAATATCCCGATGGCACGGTGGCGGTTCACGATCTGACGTTGCATGTTCGAGACGGCGAGACTTGCGTGCTGGTCGGGGCCTCCGGCTGTGGCAAAACAACTGCCATGCGAATGATCAATCGGCTGGTCGAGCCAACGCGGGGAACTGTCATGGTGGATGGGGTCGATGTGATGTCGGTCGATTTCCACCAATTGCGCCGTCGGATCGGTTACGTGATTCAGCAGGTTGGTTTATTTCCGCACTGGACGGTGCGCCGCAATGTCGCGACAGTGTGCGACATGTTGGGTTGGGATAAGAAGCGAGTCGCCGATCGAGTTGACGAACTACTCGACATGGTCGGTTTGCCGCCAGAGGAATTCGGCAAGCGCTACCCGCACCAGTTATCCGGAGGTCAACGCCAGCGCGTTGGCGTTGCCCGCGCTTTGGCATTCGATCCACCGGTCCTCATCATGGATGAACCATTTGGCGCCGTGGACCCGATCGCCCGTGACCATTTGCAAGAAGCTTTCATCGATTTGCAGAAGCGCGTCCGCAAGACTGTTGTCATCGTCACCCACGACATCGACGAAGCAGTCCGCCTAGGTGATCGCATTGCCGTTCTGCGAACCGGCGGATACCTGGACCAATACGCCACGCCGGCCGAAGTGTTGGGCAACCCGGCGACCCCATTCGTCGCTGAATTCACGGGCACCGATCGCACTCTCAAATTGCTCGCCGTGACGCCCGTTGAATCCGGAGCCCTTGAGCCATTGACGCCAGATGCGTCTTCGCTCGACCGTGTCCCGCATGATGCCTCGCTACGCGAAGCACTCGCATTGTTGTTGGATTCCAATCAAGGAAAGCTTGTTGTCGAGGACCAAGCAGGTGAGCCCGAGGGCGTACTCACGCTAAACGGCATCCAAGAATCGTTGAAAGCATCAGCTGCATAGCGGGCAGTCGCTGTTATTCGTTCACTCCATGCTCACGGAGATATGTCGCGAAGCGAGCGACAAAGAGTGGTTCTAGTTCACCGACGTAGTCCTCGGTGAACACTTCGCGTGCACCGGTAACGACATCGATCAGCGTTCCGCTGATGTCACCGAGCGAGCCACCCTCAGCCGACGCGTTGTTCATCGCACTTGTGTGGTTGTACAGATCCAAGAAAAACGGGATGTCGTGCCGCGACTCAGCCAAGGTAAAAGCCTTGTCGCGCAATTCGTTGTAAGGCAAATCTTCTAGAGCCACGCGCTGACCCTACCTCTCAGTGGTGGGGTGAACCCAATCCGCCGGAGAATCATCAGCTCGACCGCTGCGTCGACCATGATCGTCGTCATCGGAATCGTCTGGCAGCCGACAAATGTATTCGAGCCACAGGGCCGCGAGAATCACGAGAATGGCCGCGAGGATCGCTGCCCCAGTCGGCAGCAAGCGCTCCCGCGCCAGTGAGCTGCCGTAATCCGAAAGCAATGCAATGGCGACGCCCGCATAAAAGCCGGCAACTATCGCACCGGTTCGCGAAGCGGCCATAGCCAATGCTGCGGTCCGAGCTGCGACGAACGGGTTCAGAGGTTCGGTGCCGGGCTTTCGCTTGAGTCTCGGCCGGATACCCAGTGCCCAGACGAAAAGGCAGAAAGCGAGTAGCGCCAGGGTGATCGACGCAGTCCACGGAACAGGCAATTTGCGGCCAGCAAGGTTTTCAACCAGTTGTGAGGTTGCCCAACCGACGGCCCCGCCAAGTACGGCGAGGACGATCAGAAGCGTCGGCTTGGTGGGAGTCACGATTCCAGAGTAGGCCCTTTAGGTATCACCAGCGCAAGGTCCTGACGAAGCCTTACTCCCTCGGTTGCATCTGATCCCAAGAATTGGAGCAATTGGGCGACCGTGAATTGCTCACCGTTGCGGCCGGGCACGGTCATCGATGGCGATACTGCGGCCCACGGAACCAAGACGAAACTCCGTTCTGCCGCACGGGGGTGGGGCAAGATCAGCGATGGGTCGTCGCTTTCTAGCCGTTCATAACTGAGCACATCCACGTCCAGAGTGCGTGGACCCCAGCGGACTTCGCGAGTTCGCGATGCCTGCGACTCAGCGCGCTGAGCAAGTGCCAGCACCTCGATCGGTGACAGTTCGGTCTCGACAATCAGAACGGCATTGAGGAAGTTCGGCTGATCGGGTCCACCAACTGGATCGGTATCAACGACAACAGAAACCGCAGCGGCAGTCACTAATGGGTCGCCGCAAATCACATCCACGGCCAATTGCAGATTGGCGAGACGGTCTCCAAGATTTGAACCAAGTCCGAGCGCGACCCTCACGTTTGACCTACCGCCAGCGCAGGATCGTGACGGATACGTTGGCGAATTGCACCGGGATCGGCGCTTGGGGCTTGTTGACGGTTACCTCAACTGCCGATGCTTGCGACATCTTGAGCACTTCGTCGGCAATGTGTTGGGCCAAAGTCTCGATCAACTGGTACGGCTCGCCCTCGATACAACTGACGATTTTGGTGGCGATGGCTGAATAGTCGGCCGTACTGCGCAAATCGTCAGTATGGGCCGCGAC